>NZ_JBSFJX010000194.1:0-14962 GCF_053598275.1 Streptomyces sp. NPDC001156
GCGCAACTCCTCGCCGGTCTTGGCGTCGTGGATCTTCACGGTGCCGTTGTCACCGGGAGCGGTGGCGTGCGCGGCCGGCGCAAGGAGCAGCACGGCCGAGACGCCGGCGGTCAGCGCGCCGGCGCGGATGAGGGTACGCATGGGGCAGGCCCATCTTCGAGATACGAATGGGAAGATGTGGAGGGGGCGGCTCAGCATGCAGTCCCGCCTGACGACGGATCAAGCACGAACATCAAACGAACACAGACCTATCACCGACGTGGGAGCCATCCCCGGGACCCCGCAGGCGTCTGGCCGGGTGCGGAGGCGCCATCTGAAACGGCAGTGCCCGAGTTCTTGAGCACCGCTACTGTCTGACACCGTTTCTCGCTCACGGTCCGGGCTCTGGCGAGCCCGGACCGCCACACGATCTTGTTCAGGAATCGGTCGATAGATGAACACCGATGGGGTGTTCCTCGGCCCCTCATGGGCTCAAGGGTGGCGCCCTCCAGCTCGACACCGAGGAGCCGGGCCTGTCCGGCCCGTTCGGCACCTGGACCGAGGAGGGTGGCCGGGGCCGCAGGAACTGGAGACGGCGACGCGTGAGCCTGGAGGCGTGGCCCGCCTCCGCGACCGTCATGCGCATGCGCGCGAGCTCAGCGAGCTGACGGCCGCCCAGAGCCGGAACCGGTTCTGGGCGGCCGACAACGTGCTAACACCGTGGTAGTGCCTGTTCGGCCCAGATGATCTTTCCTTGTCTGGTGGGGCGGGTACCCCAGTGCTGGGTTACTTGTCCCGTGATGAACAGGCCACGTCCGCCTTCATCGTTGTCATCGGCGTACCGCAGATAGGGAGCCGCGCTGCTGGTGTCGGAGACTTCGCAGGTCAGCGCTCGGTCCCGGATCAGGCGTACTCCGATGGGGCCGTCGGAGTAGCGGACGGCGTTGGTGACCAGCTCGCTGACGACCAGTTCGGTGGTGAAGGCCAGGTCGTCGAGCCCCCAGGTGGCAAGCTGGTCGGCCGCGTGTCGGCGTGCCGTGGCGACGAACGCGGGCTCGGGCGGCAGGTCCCAGGAGGCCAGCCGGTCGGGGCCGAGGGCGCGGGTTTTCGCGAGGAGCAGGGCCGCGCCGGGCCCGGATGGCGTGGGAGTCAGGGCGCGTGCGAGGGTGTCGCAGGTCTGCTGAAGTGGGCTGGGTCCGGTGTGCAGGGCGCACTGCACCCGGTCCGGCCACGGCGCGATGTCCCGTGGCGAACGGTCTTCGCGGCTGGTCAGGATGAGGATGGTGCCTTCGGGTAGTTGGTGCTCCGCCGCGAGGTAGGTGGGCAGTCCCTGGCCCAGTGCCGGGCCTTGTGGGATGTCGGCGACCTGGACGGTGCCGTCCGGGAGAGCGATGAGCGGCTGTGGGTGATTCGCCGCGGACAGCGTGCACTGTCGGGTCGCCGGGTCGTAGATCGCGTAGAGGCAGGTGGCGCCGACGGTCGCGGTGTGCGGTCCGTTGTGCCGTGGGTGGGGTTCTTGGCCGCTGAGCCGAGTCACGAGTTCGTGCAGGCGTTCGAGGAGTTCGTTCGCTGGGAGGTCCAGGGCGGCCAGGGCGCCGATGGCGGCCCGCAGCTCCCCCATGGCGGACGCGGCGCGGATGCCGTCGCCGGTGATGTTGCCCGCGACCAGCGCGACCCGGGCACTGGGCAGCGGGATGACATCGAACCAGTCGCCACCGGAGCCGGCGGGCGGGTAATGGTGCGCGATCTCCACGGCGCTGTGGACCGGGACGACAGCGGGCCTGCGGCTCATATGGAGGATGCGGGCGGCCGAGCGGCCGCGGCTGTACAGTCGCGCGTTGTCCAGGCACAGCGCGGTGTGGTTGGCCAGTTGTTCGGCGAGGTCCCGGTCGTCGTCTTCGTAGGCGTGCGGGGAGCGCCAGCGGTAGAAGCAGGCCAGACCGAGGACGAGGCCGCGGGTGCACAGCGGAACCACGATCATCGAGTGCACCTGGATGGCGCCCAGCAGGCGGTAGCGGAACGGTTCGCCGGTCAGCCACGGGGTGTCCGGGTCGAGCCGCTTGATCAGCCGGGGGCGAAGGTCGGCCATGCTCCGGCGGTACGGCGATCCGACGGGGAAGCCGCTGACGTCCCCGGCCATGGGGACCCGTGACTCCTCGATACTGTGCAGCGACTGCCAGCCCGCCCGCCGCAGCGTGATGCCCTGGATGAGCGGTCCGGGTTCGAATGCCTCCCCGCGCAGGATCGGGTCGAAGAGGTCGACCGTGGTGGTGTCGGCGAAGTCCGGGACGGTCGCGTCGGCCAGCTCCTGCCCTGTTCGGAAGACATCCAGGCTCGTGCCGATCCCGGTACTGGCCCGGTGGAGCAGGGCGAGTCGCGCCTGGGCCCGGTAGCGCTCGGTGACGTCCAGGATCACCCCGCTTACCCCCACGGTCCGTCCTTGCGGGTCCTTCAGCCGGAACCAGTAGGTCGAAGCCGTGACCTCGAGGTACGGCTCGTGGGGGGAGTGGACCGTCAGCAGGACGTCGTGTTTGGGTGTGCCGGTTTCCAGGACCTCGCGGACCACGGCCTCGATGGCGTCGGCCTGGTCCGGAGCGTAGACGTGCAGTATCTCGGAGAGCGTGCGGCCCAGGAATTCCTTGATCGGGAACGTCCGGATATGCCGCGCGGCGGAGTTGAAGGCCACGATGCGCAGGTCGGTGTCCAAAACGTGCAGACCGATCGGGGACTCGGTGAACAGGGCTGTCAGAATCGCATCGGCCAGGTCACGGCCTTGATAGCCTGGAGTATCCAGCAGATCGCTCACGGCAACCATTCCGCTCTCGATTCGAAGCCGGCCCATTCCCCTTCATTCATACTGACCTGTTCCTGCCTACATATCTCCTCGCAGCCGACGCTCTCCCCCCAGGGCCATCACTTCAAGATGGCGGCTTTTGGGTCTTGCCCAGACACCTACGGCGGGGCGATGGTCCGGGCTGTGGATCTGGACGACTACACGGGCTACTGACAGCACTCGGCGGCGGTTGACTCGCCCATCAGACTCCGCCGAGCTACTTGGGGCAGGAGTCCGAAGCCGCTGATGACGGTCGTGCCGGTAGGGGGGTTAGGGGGGTACAGACCGGGGTGGCGGCGCCGATGAGTTCCACCAGTCCCATGCCGCCGGTGGGCGGGAGGATCTTCGACCAGTTGTTGGCTACCCAGACGTTGCCGGAGGAGTCGATCTGTACGGCCGTGAGGTGCTGGATGGCCTCGTTCTGGAAGCCCTGCTCGGGCGACAGAACGGTGCCGGTGGAGGCACCGCGCGGGCAGGCAGCGGTCTCTGCGCCGCACAGAAGCGACACGGACGAGTTGCCGAAACCGGCGACCCACACGCGGTCCTGGCCGTCGATGGCGATGGACCAGGGGAAGATTTTCTTGGTCAACTGGTAGACACCCGCGACGGTACCGTCGGGGCGGATCCGGGTGACCGCGCTGCTGAAGAAGTTAGCCACCCAGGCGTTGCCCTGGGAGTCCAGGGCGAGCCCGATAGGTGCCTGGAGTGAGCTGTCGCGGGTGTGGGTGACCGGCTTGAAGTCAGGGCCGATGATGGTGACGCTTCCGCCGACCTGGCTGGGCCGCCGCGCTTGGAGGATCTCGGAGAAGGACATATGGCTGTTGGTGACCCAGGCCCGGCCCTTGTCGTCGATCTGAATGGCGAACGGGTGGTTGAAACTCTTGTCGGTGATCGTGATGGCCTTTGAGGGGTCACCGCCCGGGTAGACGACGACGCTGCCCGCGCCAGCGGCGCCTTTGAGGCCGTAGGAGTTGGCAATCCATATGTTGCCTCGCTGGTCGACAGCGACGCCCTGCGGTTTGACGAGGTCACCGTTCTTCCAACCCGTTGGGGGTGACAGCGGAATGCCGGCGGCCGAGTACTTCGCCATCGCGTCGCCGCCGTAGCTGGGTGCCCAAACCGAGCCCTCATGGTCGATTGCGAGGCCCCAGGCGCCGCCCTTCATGCCGCCGCCGCTGATGGGGCTGCCCAGGGTCGGCCGGCCGACAGGGTCGAGGACGGTGACGAACGGGTTGGGGTCCCGCGTTCCCGGCACCCAGTTGTTGGTCGCCCATACGTTGCCTTTAGCGTCGAACGCGATGCGGCCCGGCGCGTAGAGGTCCTGGGCGGTGTAGCGCACCGCCAGCATCCATCCGGTCGGAGCCGTGGGAAGCGCGGGGGTGAAGACCGCCGTGGTACGCGCCAGGGCGAAGAGACCAGCTCGGGACAGCGTTGGGTTGTGGGCCAGGCCGAGAACTGCCTGCACCGTGTCCGCAGCCCGGGTTCCGCCGAGTGGTGTCGCCAGCCGGAGCAGTTCGTCGCAGCGCCCGGTGTCCGTCGCGCAGAGGGAAACGAGGTTGGCGAGCGTATTCAGCGTGGCGAGAGTTTCGCTGTTGGCACCGTCGCCCGTCACTGCCCCTCCTGGCTTGCCGGTGACCGGATCAGCAAGGTTGAAGGCTGTCGCCGCCGCATTCTGCAATCCCGGGCTGGGCCCAGCGATGCCGCGCCCGTCGCTGAACTGGGCAAGGGCGTACATGGCGGCGACGGTGGTCAGTTCGTTGACTCTTACGGCGTTTTCGGTCCGCTGAGGTACGCCACCGCCCGCGCCCACCCCCACGACCGAGCGCAGCCGAAATCGCCCCTGCGCCGACGTTGCCTCGACGTACAGCATCCCGTCGGCGGGCTTGGCGTAGGAGATCCGGAAGGAACCGCGCGCGTCGGTCGTGGCCCGGCTCAGCATCCTGACCCCGGACTGTGACCCGGCAAAGAGCGTGACCTGGGCTGCGCGCAGCGGCCTCCCCGCCCCGGTGACTGTCCCATGCAAGGCATCCGTCCCGGCACCGACCACCGATGCCGGGACGTTCACCACCCCGAGGACGATGACAGCCGACGCCGCTGCGGCGACGAACGACATCAATAGCGGGCTTCCGACCCACGTTCGTGCATGGCACCTCTTTGAGGCGGCCAACCTGCGAAAGCGTATGTCTGAGCTGGTCATAGCTTTCGGACCCTTCACTGTGCACAGTCGGACCGAAGGGGCTGGGGAGAGGGATCTTCGTAGCCGTCGAAAGTCCGCCGGCACGCGCAGGCTGGTCACATGCCGTGCGCGGGAGGGTTCGCCGGGATAGGCGCAGGACAATCAGCAGGGGGCGATCAACCCGGCTGTGTGGCTGCGGCTCCCTCAGCCTCGACCGGACCGCCTGCGATTTCCGGCACCCTGAGCGTGAACCAGGCGACCCTGGCTCCGAACAGCCAGACCACACCCAGATACAGTCCCGGCTCAACTTCACGCATCTCGTCGCGAACCCCGCGAGCCACCAGAGAGATTTTGGAGTAGTCGATGACGATGCAGTCCTCGTCGTCCATCAGGCTCTGCCCGATGTAGACCTGCGCCACGATGGCGAGCACGTCGAACGCGGTCATCCGATTGCTCAGATAACCCTCGTGGTCGAAAACCTTCCCCCGCCAGATGGTCATGCGTATCAGCCAAGCGAGAGGCTGGGCCACCCAATTCCCTCCCCACCGCACGATGCCCATGCCCTCCAGCGGCCCCTTCGGAATCTCACCAGGCGGACTGCTGCGGAACAGCTCTACCAGCCCGGCATCGCTGGTCTTGAGCAGATCCGTCTCGCTGAGTGCCACGCTTGTCCTCCTGGCGACCTGAGAACCATCGCGGAACACGCGATGCGGCTAGCAAGACTCACCCTCGATGCTTCCGAGCGAAGTCGCCACCACTGCTGGTCTGAATGGCTGCCTGCGCAGACGGCGGTTCCCGCAGCACAAGCGGTAGCCACGCACCGGGCGACAACGGCAATGACGGCAACGAGCATGGACGACGACACTCGGCTGCTCTTCCCGGAGGCGGTGCGGACCCGCGGGGCCAGGCACTTGGGGTGTGCCCACATCGTCCAAGCGCTTGTCCTGGCTCGAGTCCCGCCGCATGCACCACCAAAGGCACTGCGCATCGAAGCACGGATCCCCCGCCACGGACGCTCCGTCAGGTCGCGGCTTCCGACACACCTCCGACACACTCCGTGTCGCGGGCGCCCTCCGGCAGGCTTCTCCGCAGGTCAGAGCGCTTTGGTGATCTACGCATTCACTCCGGAGCCGTGTGCGCAGGTTCGAATCCTGCCGGGGGCACTTCGCCTCAGCCAGCACGATCATGCGGTTGCCGAGTAGCCGAGGGGGATCTCACCCCTCGGCTCTCACAGAACCGTGCGTAAAAGTCGCCCCTTACACGGCTCTTGTCGTCCTGGTCATCAGACCGTTACGGCGCCTGCGGTCAGCCGCCAGTGGGCGAACATGCGGGGGTATCGCTGGGCGATCTCCTGCATCTTCGCGATGGCCTTCCGCTTGGCCGCGAGCCGTTTGTACTTCTGGCGGATCCAGCGCACCAGGTAGGCGTTGATGCGCATCGTGAAGGGGATCAGCTCCCACGGCCTGAATCGTCCGTAGTAGTTAAGCCAGCCCGCCACCACCGGGTTGATCCTGCGGGCGAGCTCTTGGAAGGACAGATCCGAGCGAGTGTGCAGGTGCCAGGACCGCACCTCCCGCCCCATCTTCTTCAGGGCGTCCTTGCTGACCGCCGGGTCGAACGCCAGGAACAGGTTCCCGTGCCGACTCCGGTTCTTCCTGGCGCGGAACGTGTACCCGAGGAAGGTGAACGACGTGTGCTCGTGAGAGCCACGGCGGCTGCCGTCCTTGCAGTAGACGATCCGGGTCTTGTCCGGGTGCAGTTGCAACCCGACTTCGGCCATCCTGTCCGTGAGCGCGGCCAGCACCTGGTGGGCCTGGCGCTCGGTGACGCAGTGCAGCACCGCATCGTCCGCATAGCGTTCGAACCAGACTGACGGAAACTCCCGGTCCATCCAGGTGTCGAGCGCGTAGTGCAGGAACAGGTTTGCCAGGACGGGAGATATCGGGGCCCCTTGTGGGGTCCCGCGCTCCCGCTCCAGCAGGGAGCCGTCGGGCATGACGAGCGGTGCAGCGAGCCACCGCCGCACATACAACTTCACCCAGACGGCGTCAGTGTGCGCTTCCACCGCCTTGACCAGCAGGTCCCAGGGCACGCTGTCGAAGAACTTGGCGATGTCAAATTCCACCACCCAGTCCCTCTTCCAGCAGCGTTCCCTGCATTTTCCCACCGCGTCCAGGGCGGACCGCCCAGGCCGGTATCCGAAGCTGTCCGGGTGGAAAATAGGTTCCACCCTGCGCATCAGATGCCGGGCCACAACGGTCTGTGCCACACGATCGGCGACAGCGGGAATGCCAAGCATTCTTTCGCCGCCTCCATGTGGCTTCGGAATGGCCACCGCGCGCACCGCCGGCGGAAAGTAGGAGCCCGACGACATTCGGTTCCAGACCCTATACAGATTGTTCCTCAGGTCCTTCTCGAAGTCGTCGATGCTCTGTCCGTCCACACCGGGTGCACCCTTGTTAGCCCTGACTTCCTCCCATGCCTCCTTGACTTCCCACTTAGAAATCTCAAACGGCTTGACCGATGATTTCAACTGGCCCATCGAACTCCTCCCGGACACAGTCCGGTTGATGCGATCAACTCAGTCACGAACGACCCGGCCCCTTCGCTCCACCCCCGTTACAGGGACTTCGTCACTACTACGAGCCGGTCCGCCAGCAGGCCCCGCGTCGGTACTCGACCCCTTGCGGTGCCTGCCGCTTGGGGCACTCCCTCTCGCCCACCGCCACTCGGCAGGCAGTATCGGGTCCTGCCTTCTCCTGTTCCATGCGGAAGCCGCAGACCGGACTCACGTCGCCTACATGCCGGACACCACCTGGCCAATAAGCGGGCACCCGCCAGGCTCATCCCGGGATTCTGGTCACACCCCGGTTTCGATGCCATCTGTTCTGTTTTCGACACGTCAGCAGCGATTCACTTGCGTTCGTCTTTCCAGTCCCCACCTGACGCCTCTCACGACGCCTTTTCCCCATCGCTCACCACGACAGTCATTAACTAACGCAGCATGAGGTGGTTTAGAGTCTCCCCCCACAGGGCGGCTCTGAAGGGCCACAAAACCTTCATCTTCCACACAGCATCACTTCTAGAAGTTGCCTACAACCAACTCCCTTTCATGTTCAGGACACAAGACCAGCGCAGATGCCTAACGCGAAGAGTGGGGCCCAGTCTCACTGGGTCCCGCTCTTTTTCTCACTGTTGCGCGCTGATCGCGTGTGAGCGGCGTGTGGGCCACTGGGCGATGCGTGCACGCTGCTCGTGGGCGGGCCCAGCCACCGACGACGCCTCCGACCAGGCCAGATAGCGAAACGCTGCTGTACTAACTGGTCATGGACGGGGTGTAGGGCGACAGGCCCGGAGCGAGTTGCACCCCGGGGGCCAGACCGAGGGCGACGAGGGCGTCGGGCAGACCGCGTCCGGTGCGGGCCGCCTCCACCGTGGCCGGGGCGGCGATCGGGCGGCAGCTCGCGGCGATGATCTCGAACAGGTGCTGCACCCGGCCGGGTCCGCGGGGCAGCAGCTGGCCGTGGAAGTCCTCGTGGTGGGCGAGGACGAGGGCGGCGAGGCCGGCGACATGGGCCGAGGCCGTGCCGGTGCCGTCGAGGGCCATGTAGCCGCCCTGCGGCGCGCATGACAGGACCGCCACACCGGGGGCGGCGGCGTCGACCCCGGGGCCGTAGCAGCTGAACGGCGCGACGAACAGCCCTTCCGGTGTCAACTGGGGCCCCATGTGGGTCGCTTGGGAGGTGTCCGGCGGATACGAGCCGAAGACCCCCAGCGCACCCACCGCGAACACGGTGGGCAGCGAGCCCGGGAACGCGACCGGCCCGCCGGTGTCGCCCGCGGGGGCGACGCAGGCGATCCCCGCCGCGCCCGCGTCGGCCAGTTTGCGTGAGACCAGTGTCGACGGGTACGGCGTCGCCACGGCGATGTGGGCGATGTCGACCTCGCGGTCGATGCAGTGGTCCAAGGCGGCGATCAGGTCGCTGAAGTACCCGTCGGGCATCACCTGGCACACCTCGACCTCGGCGTCGACGGCGATGCCGATGACACCCTTGCCGGTATCCGCCCCGGCGATGACGCCCGCCGCGTGCGTGCCGCTGCCCATCGGGTCGTAGGCCCAGCCCACTTCCGTCCCGCGCACCACATCGACCCCCGAGCGCACCCGCCCCTTCAGATCGGGGTGCTCGGCGCTGACGCCCGAACCGATGACCGCGACCTTGACGCCGAAGGCGCGGAACGTGGGGGGCAGCCGGTCCAGCCGCATGGCCTGCTGGCCCCAGCCGTACTGCTGCCGCTCCTCCAGCTCCGGGTACACCTTGGACAGCGGCGTGAGGGTGACCAGGTTCTCCTGGGTCGCCGACAGGTCGGGGCGATGGATCCACCGGTCGGTGTAGCCGTCCCGGGGGCGGACGTACAGGGACTGGATGGACTGCTCGGTATCCGTCGCCAGGGTGACGGTGACCGTGCCGTCGGCGGCGGTGATGCCCTGGCCCGGCCAGGTCGCCCCGATCAGGAACACCGCCGCGCCGGTCAGCGGTTCGTCGTTAGGGCCACAGACGCGCAGCGAGATCTCCACGGGTTGCTCCAACGGCGCGACCAGCCCGGGATCGCGCAGCGGCAGCATCCCCGCGGTCGCTGAGGTGGCGGGTGCGGTTCCGGACAGCGGCAGGTCCGGCTCGATGTGCACGTGCAGCGTCCGCATCGCCGGCACCTGGGCCTCGGCCGCCTCGACGACCGCGATCTCCGGGCAGGACGGCTGCAGCCCGCCCGACCGGAGCTTCTCCGACGGCCGAAGCCTGCGCATCACCCACACCTCGGGCATCCGCTCCAGCCGCTCGCACACCGCGTCCATGCTCAGTTCGGGCACCCCCGGCGGGAGCAGATCCTGCGGCAGCGGCGTCACCATGTACCGCTCCCGGCGGGGCTGCACCGTGATCGGTGATGGCGTACTTTCCTTGCGTGGTTCCGTTTCCTTCCCCTCGGGTCCTGGCCCACCCGCCCCGGCGCCTTCGGACCAGTTCTCGCGGTTGTTTCCGGGCCTTTCCTTGGCCATGACGTCCACCTTCACCACGCCTACGTTGTCCGTCGTGCATGTGCTCCTGCTTCGGCGACGGGCGGCTTGCGCCTCCACGGTCAGGCGGTGTGCCCGGGATCGACTCCCGGGCACACCGCATCGCACCCCGCCCGGGCGTCAGCCGATACCGAAGGACTGACCCATCTGGCCGAAGCCGGGCCGCTGGTACTGCGGGAACTGCTGGCCGAACTGCTGCGGGCCGAACCCGCCGCCCCACTGCTGCTGGCCCTGCTGACTCTGCTGACTCTGCTGAAGCAGGCTCACGATCGCGGTCGGCAATGCCTGCTGCACGGACTGTTCCACAGCGCTGCGGACGCCCTCGCGCAGCGTGTGCTGCAGCGCGACAGCCAGGTACGGGTGCGCCTGCTGGGACAGGCCCTGCTGCTGCAGCTGCTGCTGAACCTGCTGGATCTGCTGCAGCGTCTGCTGCACGCGCTGGGCGACCTGCTGGCTCGCCTGCTGACACGCCTGCTGGATCGTCTGCTGGACGACCTGCGCGATCTGCTGCTGCGGGGCACCGACCTGCGGGCCGCCCAACTGCGAACCGAACTGCTGCAGGGGTGGGGTACCGGTCATCACCGACATGAATACTCCATTCAATGACACCACGGGGGAAGCCGACATACAGATCTATGTGGGCTTTGCCGGGAGAAATCCGACGCCCTGAAGCTAAGTTGACGCCGCCTCGCCCGCAATCGGGCGAGCCACTCCGGGGGAGAAATCCCCCGATCGGGTCCGGCGGCCCTCACTGTCGCCAGTTGCGGCAGCGACAGCACCTACGCCACGGCCGCTCTGCCGTCAGTAGCCACGGGTGCGGCCTTCACCGCGTGAATGCCTTTGATCGCTTTGGGTGATTCCACAGCCTTCGTGGCTGACAGATCGGTGGAGCATTTCGTTGTTTTCGGCAGGAGGTCAGATATGGGTCACTGGGTCTACGAGTTCTCGGGGTGCCCCGACACGGGGTGCTACCAGCAGATTGCTAACGAGGCGGAACCGGGCGAGGTGGTGGTGCGTGAACGCGTGAGCGGCCTGGGCATCGTGGATGGGTTCGTGCGAGAGAGTGTCGATGACGTAATGATGGTGGCCCACTTCCGCTGGGTGGCCAGCGGAGACCCATCCACAGTGATGCCGGAGATGCTGCGGGCCTGCGGGCTTTCGCCGTCACCGAACGGAGGACGGCTTTGACGTGCTGCGGGAGGTTCCCCAGCACACCAACATCAAACTGTCGCGGGTGGCCGAATAGATCTTGAAGTTTACCGAGGACGCTGCCTTCTCCGGTCCGGCCCGCGCCCAATTCCGCACGGCCATGGCCCACCGCGCCCCAGTCAGGTCCACCTCGTTTCCCTCACCCGTGGGGCGGGCTCGCCCGGCACCGCCCAGCAGTCCGGCCCACCACCCTGGCGCGGCCAGACTTCTGGACCACCGCCATGCCACTCGATGAGGTCCGATTCGGCCACGTCCAGCTCATCCTCACCCACGAGCCCGGCGAATTTCAGGAACATCGTCAAGTCGTGCAGCGAATACGCCATACCCATGGTCTCGTCATCGACGGCTATGCGGCGGCCGCCACATCCGCAGGGCGCCGCCACGATCACGCAACGCTCCACCATGAACTCAGCTTCTCCCAGTCAAAGCCCGACCGCATTCTGAGGCGTGATCTGAGGCAGGCAGGCTTTCACCTGGCCGATGGTGCAGACGACCATCACCCGGCCTGCGGGTGATGCCAGCACCGCCCCGAGTGTCTTGCCTCCAGTACGTAAGCCGGGGGCCAGCCCGCGCCTTGCGCGGGCCTTGAACGTTTGGGCGGGGAAGTTGGTGCTGTTGGTGGGGAATTACGGGCTCTGTCGCTGATCTTGTGATGCGGGGCAGATACAGTTGCCCCGCAGACTGAGAGGTGTGACGGTGAGCTCAACAGGGTTGTGGGTGGTCGGCGTCATCCCTGACGAGGAGGCCCGCGCACTACCGGATCGCTACATCCACCTCATACGGCCAGGCGACTGGGAGAGGCCGCCGGGTTTTGGTGAGACGCTTGCGTGGTGGTCGAACGGCGGCGACCAAGAGCCCTTCTTCGAGCTTCCCGCAGACCCTTCAGAATTCTTGGCACCCACGTCGGCCGCCCAGCGATTCGCGGACTTCGTTGAGGACGCCAACGCACCTACCGAGGCCGCGTAGGCCATGCGGGACGCGAGCATGACGCTCATGCCCGAGACGGAGGGCGCCGGCCTCTTTGTCGCGACTGCCCGCAAGGCAAACCCGGTCGCGGCCCTGTGCTACGGACTTGGCGCACAGCGGTCGGCGATGCTTCCCGGCTGGTTTGGGAACTTTCTGCTGTCCGCCGAGGAGGTTCGGACCGCCCCGCCCCGGGCCGAGGAAGCCCTCCTCCTCTCCAGCACACAGCGAAACGCGGCCCTCACTCGGATCACCGCCTGGATGACCGCGAAGGGCGGCGCCCCCGATTTCGATGCGGTGGAACTCATTGAGGCGCCGCTGCGGGTTATTCGACACGCCGCAGAGACCGGATCCGGCGCTGCTGCGGATCTGCTCGTTGAACCCGGCCAGCCGCCTGGCATGTTTGGGCACCAGCTTGGGCTCGAACGAGCCATTGCGGTCCCGGGGAACGGCCACGGTGACCGCGCCGACGTCGGTCAGCACGGTCTTCGGTGAGGTGCCGTTGCGGCTGTTGCCCGACCCCCGACCGGCCGGATCGTGCCTCTCGTAGCCCAGGTGCTCGGTCATCTCGATGTCCAGGGCCCGCTCGAGCACGGCCCGGGTGACCTCGGTCAGCAGCCCGCCCTCGCCCAGAAGGGCGGCTCCAGAGGCGTCGGCGCGGTCCATCAGCCGCTCGACGACCTCGTCCACCAACTTGTCCTCGACCTCGACCGGCTAGACGGCCGGGGTCTTCTCGTTGTCCGTCATGCTCTGTCCGTCCCGGCTGACCAGGGCCCGAGGCGGCCTCAGCCAGCCTGTCACATCACGGACTTACACGATCTTTCAGACACGCTCGCGTGGATGGCGGGGATTGCGGGATGCGGTCAGGTGGTCTTTCGGATTGCGATGGCTGCGATGTCGTCGGTGAGGTTGTCGCCGCTGTGTTCGAGCAGGGCGTGGTGGAGGTTGTTCAGGGCTTGCCGGGGTGACGTGGTCAGCTGGTCACGGGCCCAGGTGGTGAGGGGGAAGAACGCTCCGGTTGCGTCGCGGGATTCGGTGACGCCGTCGGTGTAGAGCAGCAGTTGGTCACCCGCCCGGAATTCAAATCGCCGGGGGCGGCAGGTAGTTGTGAGCAATCCGCCGATGTTCAGGGGCGGGGCGGGGTCCTCTGTGTCGAGGATGTCGATGCTGCCGCGCCGGCTGAGCAGGGGTGGGGGGTGGCCGCAGCTGAAGATTGTGGCGTGGCTGCCGTGGCGGGGGATTTCCACGAGTACGGCGGTGGCGAAGAGTTCGGCGGGGTCCCCCTGGGCGAGGGTGGCAGCGTCGTCGCGGAGCAGCGTGGCCTCCAGGCGCTTGGCAAGTTGGGTGAGGTCGGTGGCCTCGTAGGCTGCTTCCCGGAACGAGCCGAGCACGGCCGCGGCCACAACGAGGGCGGGCAGTCCTTTGCCGCGGACGTCGCCGATGGCCAGGCGGATTCCGTGCCGGGTGTCGGCCAGGGCGTAGAAGTCCCCGCCCATCCGTGCGTGCGGGGTGGGGGTTAGATAGAGGCTGTCGATCTCCAAGGGCCCGACATAGCGCGGTATGGGCCGCAGCAGAACCTTCTGCGTGGCGTCGGCCACGGTACTGACCTGGGTGAGCGCGCACTCACGCTTCAGGCGTAGATGGCTGGCGTACGCAGCGGCCACGGTGACCGCAGCGATGGCTCCTGCAGTGAACATGAGGGAGTGCTCCGACGATGTGGCAGCGTAGACCGCAACCCCCAGCAGGCAGGCCAGCCCGAGGACCAGCGTGGGTACAACCCGCCACAGCGCCGCCGCAAGCGCGGGCGCAGCGGGGAGCAGCCGACCGGTAGAAACTTCGGGCGGCGTCAATACCCCGAGGACAGAAAGAAGCAGTGTGAGGAGCAGCGGCGAGAGCAGCACCGGGTCCTGACGCACTCGGTCCAACCAATGCGCACTACTCCTACCAAGCTCCCTCATAAGTGCAAATATAGGTAAAGTCTCGCAGCGGTGACGGGGGCGCGTCGCATGCCTCTGGATGTGCATCAGAGCCTGCTCGTCAGAGACGCCCTGCACCCTCCGCCCTGAGATGACACACCGGAATCGGCGTTATTCAAGTCAGGTAAAGCCTGACATGGACGTCTGGGCGGCATCACCCGCCAGTCCGCCACGAGCGCTACCAGGACGCCGTGGATGAGTGGCAGCTCTCCCTTGTTCAGCGCCAGCGAGACCGGTACCGCCGCTAGCCCTACCCGGCCCCGATCCTGCACGAAGCCGCACTGGAGCCCACCGCCACGGGCCCGGCTGGACGCCTGGGCCGCGAGCACGTGCCCTCCGCCCGCGCCGAGGACCACCCGGTCACCTGTCGCCGCTGACCACGGTGGAGGAGGTGAAACCAGGTACTGGCCGCCATCCAGCATCTGACCGCACACGACGCTGCCCCCGTCGAGAGGAGTGCGGTCTAAGACCGGAAGGCTGCCCTGCTGGAGCGCATCGCCGCCAAGGACGGCCGACCCGAGGCTGCCGAACAGGTCGCCGCCGCCCGCGCCCGAGCTCCGGGACCAGGCCAGCATGACAGCCTGACAGGGCAGAGCCGCGCGAAGGCGCCCGACACACCTCCGACACAGTCTGTGTCGCTGACGCCCATCGATGGCCTCCGCCACAGGTGAGCGAGTCAGGACCGCCTAGGAGACCCCCCGGGGGGGTGTATAATACGCAGATCGGAAGGACCCCGCGGAGGGAGACTCGGGGGA
>NZ_JBSFJX010000195.1:0-14951 GCF_053598275.1 Streptomyces sp. NPDC001156
ACGCGGGAGACCAGTGCATCCACCACCGTTCGGGATGCGCCAGTTGACCAGGACTGGGTACAAGACTCACTCCTGCTCACTGACTAGGAACGGTTCTTCCACAGCGCGAAGCGGGAGTCCTTCAACGCCCTGGCGGTGGCGGCATCCCGCGCCTGGGGGCGGGCCCGGTTCCGCGCCGCGCGGCGCTCAGCGTCCAGCGCTTCGGTGGCCCAGGCGACGACGTGGAACGGATCCATGGCGCGTAGCGCCCGTGGGGCATGCGCGGCGGCAGTGTCGGCGATCCACTGAGCGCCGTCGGCGGATACGTGTGTCAGCTTCGCGCTCCGCTTTGGGCCGAGTTTGGCGAAGAACGCCTCCAGGACTGCGCGGCCGTGGCCGTCGGCCATCCACACCACCTGCCGGGTGTGATGGTCGAGGACCACGGTCATGCACTTCTGCCTCTTGCGGTAGGAGATCTCGTCGACACCGATCTGGCGCAGGCCCGACAGTCGGTCGAGGCCGGTGTCCCGGTCGGCGACGAACCGCTCGACGATCGTGTCCCGCTCGGAAATACGATTCCGGATCTGGCCTGCAGCTTCTTCGCGCGGGGCGACGGTCTCCACGGCGCCTGGGATGATTCTTCGATGCTGTTGTCCATCGTCACCGCGCTGGTCCGAAATCTGATCACGGTGCCGACGGGCATCCTGCGTAGCCGCGTGGCTAAGGATGCGGAGGTGTTGGCGCTGCGGCACGAGAACGCGGTGCTGCTTTCAGATCGCCCGGGTCCGCTGTGAGCCCGCTGACCGCATCTGGCTCGCCGTGCTCTCCCGGCTGGTCCCGCGCGCGGTGGCGCCAGGCCTTCGCGGTCACGCCCGCGACGTTGCTGGCCTGGCACCGGCGACTGGTCGCCGGGACGTGGACATTCCCCCGGCACCGCCGCCCGGGCCGGCCGTCCACCGCATCCACCGTCAAGCAGCTGATCCTGCGTCTGGCGCGGGAGAACGGCGCCTGGGGCCACCGGCGCATGCAAGGCGAGCTCGCCTGCCTTGGTTACCCGATCGCCCCGTCCTCGGTCTGGCAGATTCTGCACGCCGCCGGCATCGATCCCGCCCCACAGCGCTCCGGCCCAACCTGGCGTCAGTTCCTCACCGTCCAGGCGCACGGCATCATTGCCGCCGATTTCCTGCACCTCGACGCCGTGGCGCTCAAGCGCGTGTACGCCCTGGTCTTCATCGTGCACGACATCCGGAGCCTCCATCTCGCCGGTGTCACCGCCCACCCCACCGCCGAGTGGAGGGTCCAGCAGGCCAGGAACCTCGGCATGGCGCTGGGGTGCCGCATGGACTTGCTGCGCTTCCTCCTGCGGGACCGGGACAGCAAGTACACCGACGCCTTCGACGCCGTCTTCCAGGCCGACGACGTGGAGATCCTGCTCAGCCCGTCCCGAGCACCGAGAGCGAACGCGATCTGCGAGCGAGCCGTGGGCACCCTACGCCGCGAGATCCTCGACCGGATCTTGATCTACAACGAGGCCCACGCCCGAGTGGCCCTGGCCGAGTACATCCGGCACTACAACAGGCACCGGCCCCACCAGGCTCGGCGGCAACTACCCCCGAACCACGCCGAACCACCCACCCCCGCCACCGACTTCCAGGCCCACCGCCCTGACGTAGACCTGTACTTCGGAACTCACCCCCCACGGGCGGACCGTCGGCGTCGTACCGCCCGACATCTGGTCCGACCCCGACAACACGGAGTCTCAGGGCTCAGATCTGGGAGCGTCATGAATCAGGTGTGTGGCCGACTGGGATATTCGGGCTCAGGCGAGATCGAACCGATCGAGGTTCATCACCTTGTCCCACGCTGTCACGAAGTCACGCACGAACTTCTCTCCCGCGTCTTGAGATGCGTAGACCTCCGAGATGGCTCGGAGCTGGGAGTGTGAACCGAAGATGAGATCGACGGCGGTGGCGGTCCACTTGACCTCGCCTGTGGCGCGATCCCGGCCATCGAACACATTGTCAGCAGAGGCCGATGCCTTCCACTCCGTGCCCATGTCGAGGAGGTTGACGAAGAAGTCGTTGGTCAGTGTTTCCGGCCGGTCGGTGAAGAGGCCGTGGGGGGATCGCTGGAAGCCGGTGTTCAGGGCCCGCATGCCGCCGATCAGAACCGTCATCTCGGGAGCGGTCAGTGTCAGCAGGTTGGCGCGGTCCAGCAGGAGAGTCTCCGGCGACAGCTTCTCTCCCGCGCGGAGGTAGTTGCGGAACCCGTCGGCCCTGGGTTCGAGCACGGCGAACGACTCCACGTCGGTCTGCTCCTGCGAGGCGTCGGTGCGCCCCGGTGCGAACGGGACCGTGATGGCGTGCCCGGCGTTCTTCCCGGCTTGCTCGACGGCCGCACACCCGCCCAGGACGATCAAGTCAGCGAGCGAGACCTTCGTTCCGCCGGCCTGCGAGCCGTTGAAGTCCAGCCGGATCTGCTCGAGGGTCCGCACCACCTCGGTCACCTCGGGCAGGTCGTTGACTTCCCAACCCCGTTGCGGCTCGAGCCGAATCCGTGCCCCGTTGGCCCCGCCGCGTTTGTCGGTGGCGCGGAAGCTCGCCGCCGACGCCCAGGCGGTGGTGACCAGCTGGGAGATGGACAGTCCCGAGGCGAGGATCCTGGCCTTGAGAGTGGCGATGTCCTCGTCCGCGACCAGTTCATGATCGACCTCGGGGACGGGATCCTGCCATAGCTGAGGCTCGGGAACCCACGGGCCGAGGTAACGCGAGCGGGGTCCCATGTCGCGGTGCAGCAGTTTGTACCACGCCTTGCTGAACGCGACCGCGAGTTCGTCCGGGTTCTCGTGGAAGTGCTTCGCGATGGGCGCATAGACCGGATCGACCTTCAGCGCGAGGTCCGTCGTCAGCATCATGGGAGCGTGCCTCTTCGACGGATCATGAGCATCAGGCACAGTGCTCTTGGCCGCCGGATCCGTGGGAGTCCACTGCTTCGCACCGGCGGGGCTCGTCGTCAGCTCCCAGTCGTACCTGAACAAGTTGTCCAGGTATCCGTTGTCCCACTTCGTCGGCTCGGTGGTCCATGCGCCCTCAAGCCCACTGGTCAGCGCGTCGGCGCCCTTGCCGCTGCCGTAGGTGTTCCTCCAGCCGAGGCCTTGCTGCTCCATGGGGCTGGCCTCGGGCTCCGGGCCGATGTACTGGGCATCGACCGCGCCATGACACTTGCCGAACGTATGGCCGCCGACGATGAGCGCAAGCGTCTCCTCGTCATTCATCGCCATACGCCCGAATGTCTCGCGAATGTCCCTGGCGGCAGCCATCGGATCCGGGTTACCGTTGGGCCCCTCCGGATTGACGTAGATCAGTCCCATCTGCACGGCACCGAAAGGACCGGCGAGTTCCCTGTCGCCGCTGTAACGCTCATCTCCGAGCCATGTATCCTCGGGCCCCCAGAAGATTTCCTCGGGCTCCCAGATGTCCTCTCGCCCGAAGCCGAACCCGAAGGTCTTGAACCCCATCGATTCCATGGCACAGTTGCCGGTGAAGATCAGAAGGTCGGCCCAGGAGATTTTCCGGCCGTACTTCTGCTTGACCGGCCAGAGCAAACGGCGCGCCTTGTCGAGGCTCGCATTGTCCGGCCAACTGTTGAGGGGGGCAAATCGCTGAGCGCCCGTGCCGCCACCGCCCCGGCCATCGGCGACGCGGTACGTTCCCGCGGCATGCCAACTCATCCGAATGAAGAGCGGCCCGTAGTGGCCGTAGTCGGCAGGCCACCAGTCCTGCGACGCCGTCATCACCGCGAAGATGTCCTGTTTGAGCGCGTCGAGGTCGAGGGTGGCGAATTCTTCGGCGTAGTTGAAGTCCTCGCCGATCGGATTGGACCGGGGACAGTGCTGATGGAGAACCTGAAGGTCCAGCTGATTCGGCCACCAGTCCCGATTCGTCTTGGGTCGGGTCGGCGTGGCGGCCGGGGAGGAGATTACTGGGTTCTCGCTTTCGCTGCGGGACACGTCCGTCCTTCTTTCTGTCTCGATGTTTCCTTCTGCTGGCCGCTTGCTCTAGACGTTGGTGGCTTTGCTGGTGTCGCTGCGACCTGCACTCGTGGCGCGCCATGGCGCCCGCCGGCTGGAAACGCCTGACCAGACCCGCGGCAGTGAAGGCGAGGCCGGCAGCCAGCGAGAACCCTTCCTCACGCCCGACGCCGATGATCGAGCCCGTGTCGGCGTCCGTATGGTCGCGCACCACAGAGCGCATCGCTACGAGAACACGCAGTGCACCCGACTGAAGTCGTTTGGGCGTACCGCTGTCAGCAGGTGAGGTCGCCGAGCAGCAGGTCCAGGACCATCTCTTCTTCAACGCGTACGCCGAGTTCCGTCAGGGCGGGGCGCAGGTCCGGGTCCCAGGGGGCGGTGGTGGGGGCGCCGGTCAGGGGCGGGGCCAGGGGAGTGGCGGCGGCAGCGGTGCGGTAGTCGGCGGCCGTGTAGCGCCAGGGCTGCCAGGGGACGCGGTGCAGCAGGGCGGCGGCGATGCCCAGGCCGCCCCAGTCGAAGTCGCCGTGGTAGCGCAGCGTGGTGCCGTGGGCGTGCAGGTGGCGGAGCAGCGTGAGGGCGGCGGCCGAGGGCTGGCCTTGGAGGCACACCAGGGGCGGGCAGGCGGGGCCGTGGGTGTCGGCGGCGGTGGCCAGGACGGTGGGGTTCTCGCACACGTACATCGCGGTCGGGGCTGTGCGCGGCGGGGTGCGGGTGAGCTGGCGCAGGGTCAGGACTTCCGGTTCGCCAGTCTGGGCGAGAGCGTCCAGGGCGGGGGTGCCGGTGAGGCCCAGGGTGAGCACGGTGGAGGAGAGGGCGTCCTTGAGGAGTCCGGCCGAGGCCCACGCCTCGCGGCGCCACTCGGCGCCGGTGCCGTCCGGGAAGTCGGTCAGGGCACGGACGCCGGAGAGGACGAGGGTGGCGAGCGGCGTGCCATCGTCGAGGGCGTGGGCGTCGCCGAGGGTGCGGGTCGCGAAGGCGGCGAGGGACGCAGGCGGGTGGGCGTGCAGTTCGTGCAGGGCTGTGGCGGTGGAGGTGAGCAGGTCCCGTGCGGAGTGCGGGCGAGGCGCCGTACCAGGCCGTCGCGCACTTGGTTGGCCCAGGAGGTCAGTTCGGGGCGCAGGCCGGCGAGTGGCGCGCAGGCCTCACGCCACGCGTTCGCCTCTTGTTCGCGGACGTCGGCGAGCCGGGCGACGGGCCCGGTGAGGGCGGTGACGGCGGTGGCCAGTCCGTCGGGTGCGGCGCCGGAGCGACGCAAGACGGCGTCCACCGCCTCCAGCCGGACGCTCAGCGAGCGTCCGGTGCCCGGGGCGCGGCCGGCGTCGGCCGCGGCGAGCGCGCGCGTGGGCGTCGCGCAGGGCGGCGTCGTCGGGGACGGAGGCCAGTTCAGCGTCCAGGACGCGGCGCCGATCGGCCACCCGGTCCCCCTCGGCCTCCAGCTGCGCCGATTCGCCCGCCACGTCGTCCAGTTCGTCGCGCAGGGCGGCGATCCGGGCTCGGCGGGCCTCCTCGCGGGCGGTGCGATCACGCCACCTCCCACGGCGCCCGCACTCGGGCTGCAGTCCTTCGCCCGGCAGCCCGACAGCCCGGCAGCCCGGCCGCTGGGAGCAGGAGCGATCCCGGGCCCGGCGCACCGGTCACCGCTGTTGCGGTACCCGGTGCACGCGGACGTGCGAGCCCGTGCTGATCCGCGAGCGGACCCACTGGGGATTCGTGGACCGGACCGTCGCCGCAGACAGCCGCCCGCCCGAGCGGCCCTACCGCATCGGCGTCCTCATACTTGCGGCCACCCGTGTACAGCGTCTCGCGCTGCGCTGTCTGACCCGACGCCCTGCACAGCGCGAGACGACACCGTCGTATCTGAAGAGGGCGATGACCCCGCCTGTGGAGAGGACCGTCGCCGCGGAGACGTAATCCCCCGGCAATGGCAAGGCCGTCACCTCGTCCACGCCCTCGCATGGCACAAGCCTGCCGAGCGAGGTCAGCGGCCTCGGCGTGACCGTCTGACCGGTGGGCAGACGGCGGCCCCGTCCTGCTGGGCGGGGCCACGGCGGGCGTGGGATCAGGGTGAACCAGCAGGAGGCTCCTCTGCTTCTTCGGCGGGGGTCTCGGCTTCCTCGGTTGCGGGGGTTTCCTCTGCTTCTTCGGCGGGGGTCTCGGCTTCCTCGGTTGCGGGGGTTTCCTCTGCTTCCTCGGCGGGGGCTTCGGCTTCCTCGGTCACGGGGGTTTCGGGTGTCGCTGCCTCTGCTGTTTCGGCGGTGGTCTCGGTCTCCTCGGGTGCGGGAGGCTCTTGCTCGATGTCGCTCATGTGTTCACCTCCTTCCGTCACTGGCGATGCGGGAAGGACGTGGGCCATCACGCGGGCTGGGCAACCAGCACGTTGAGAAAATGACGGCGGCAATTGCCTATTAGGAAATTTACTGCTCCTGGATCGTCTGTCCAGAGAGTTCCTCTGACGATCTTTTGGAGTTCAGGGCGTGTGCGCTTCGGCTGCAGGGCCGCGCCGCAGGTTCATCGCGGCGAGGTGGGACTGCAGCACGCGGCGTGCTCGTACCGGGCGACCGCCGACCAAGGCGGCACTCAAGAATTTGATCCTGCGACTGGCTCGGGAAAACGCAAGGTGGGGTCAGAGGCGCATCCAGGGCGAGCCGGCCCGGCACAGCCACCCCATCGCCGCAGCCACGGTGTGCGAGATCCTCCACGCCGCGGGCAGCAGCCAGCCCCGCGCCGCACAGGCCCGACGCGGTGGGAGTTCCTCACGAACCAGGCCCACGGGATCCTCGTGGTCGACTTCTTCCACATCGACACCGTGCTCGGCCGGCGGCTGTACGCGCTGGCGTTCCTCGAACATGGCACCCGGCGCCTGCACATCACCGCCCACCCCACCCGAGACTGGGCCGTGCGGCAGGCCCGGAACGCGGCAACCGACCTGGGCGCGCGCATGGAATCCTTGCGCTTTCTGCTACGGGATCGGGACGACACGTACGGCGCTGCCTTCGACGCCGTTTTCCAGGCCGAAGAGAGGGAGACCCCCTCAAGAATGCGCCGCGAGCTTCCCGGATGAACGCCCCCTGCGAGAGGGTCATCGGCAGCATTCGGCGCGCGGCTTTCGACCACGTCCTCATCATCAACGAGGCTCACGCCCGGCAGATCCTGGCCGCCTACCAGCAGCACTACAACGAACACGGCCCCCACCGGGCCCGGAACCGGCCACCGCCCAGCGCCCACGAGCAGCCCGCCACCGTACACAACCTCCACACGCGCAAACCCATGCGCACGCGCGTCCTTGGCGGCGTCATCAACGAGTACAGATACACAGCCTTACCTGCAGCGACGACTTTCCGAGCCCCACAGGACGGATAGTCATGCGCGATGCCATGGTCAACGCTTCTCCCGCGGTCTGGTCACGCAGGCTGTCGGTGGCGGCTGCGACCCTGTGAGGCATGGATGAGCTGGAGTTCATGCGGGGCCGGGTCTACGGGGCCGACCACGAGGACGCCGGGCCGCGACAGGGACGCATGTATGTGGAGCTGGTGGGCGGCCCGCTGGACGGCCTGCTCCTGGACATCACAGGCCGGCCCGACCACGAGCTGAACGAAGGCGTCGCCTTGACCACGGAGATAGGCCGGTATGGCCCTGGCGGCCGCGCCCTCTACGCCCCGAGGTCGAGGGACAGGCACAGGTTCGACTGGCGCGGAGACAGTCCCTGACCCGCCCTGACTGGCCGTGATCGGCCCGACCGGGTCGCTCCGAACCGGCGTTGCAACAATCCCGCGGTATTGAAAGATCATAGGGTAGGAGTTGACGTGTATGTCGAGGAAGTTCACCGGTTGGGACGAATCGGCGTTCGATATTTTGTTGCGTCTCGATGGTGAGCCGTCGCAAGAGGTGATGCGCGAGATTCGCAAGGAACGCGAACGTCTCGTGCGACAACCGATGGTCTCGCTGCTCCATGACTTGGCGTGGGCGGATCCCGCGTTTGAGGACCATTCGGTGTGGCGGTATGGGAAGACGCCGTGGTGGTGGCAGAACCAGTCCGCTGTGGCGCGCATCGCCCGGAACATCGAGGTGGGGTTGCGCTTCAATCTGGACGGCCTGCACATTCAGGGTGCGTGGTGGTACGCCGACTCCGATCAGATCAGTAGGTTCAGGGCGGCGGTCGCCGCTGAGGGAAGCGGCTCCGTATTGGGCGATGTGTTGGCGGAACTACGCTGCAAAGGGTTCGAGATCACCGGGGACATTCTGAAGCGTGGGCCCCGGGAGTACCCTGCCGACCATCCTCGAGCAGCATTGTTGCGCCATCGATCGCTACGTGCCGTGCGACACCTCGGCTGTGACGAATGGTCGCAGACGTCGGAGGCCTTCGATCAGGTGTTGGCCGCACACGAAGAACTCAGACCACTGCTCAGCTGGCTGACCGACCACGTCGCCGCTTGAGGTCCTGGTGGTGTGACCCCGGGACGGCTGCGAGGTGATCACCAGGTTCCCGGCTGAGGACCTGCTCGTCACCGGGGCGCGCTACCTGGCTGTCAGTGCCGGTCGCGCCAGTGCTGGTGAGCAGTATCCCTGCCGGGGAGTCGAGGACGTGGTGGTCGGCTGCAGCAGTCGTCTGCGGGAGTGGCGGTGACGAGATCCACTGCATTGCGGGGGCGTGTGCTGAAGAGCGTGGCGTTGCTGCTGTTCGAGCAGCCCCTGTGTCGGGGTTGTTGCCGGGGCGGATGATGCCGGGCGGGATGGGGGCTGGCGGCTTTGCTGATTCACCGGGCGGCAAGGCGTGGATCAGTCTCGTGGTAGCGTCGCGGCAAAGGCTCGTAGGTGCCCGTCCCGGACGAGATGTGCGCCGTACCTGGCCTGCCAAGACGACGCGCTGTGGAGGCGTCATGACTGCAGGCACATCCTTCATCGATTTCGACAGCCCGGCTCCCCAGCCTCGCGCGTTGGATGTCCGCTGGATTCACGGCTCACCGTCGTCCAAGCACAACACTGACCCGGATGTCCAGGTCTACGCGTACGACGAGCACACGGTCATCCTGCGGCAGAACATGGCGATCGACTACGAAGCGCCGTTCCTGTTCCTGCTGTTCGGCAATACACGGGCGGTGCTGATCGACACCGGAGCCACCGCGTCCGCCGAGTTCTTCCCCTTGCGTCAGGTGGTGGACGAGCTCGTCGACGGCTGGCTGGCCCGTCACCCCCGGCGGGGGTATCACCTGCTGGTACTGCACACCCACGCCCACGACGACCACATCGCGGGCGACGGCCAGTTCACCGACCGCCCCGACACCACGGTAGTGAGCGCCGACCTGGCCAACGCCTGGAAGTATTTCGGATTCGACGAGAACCCCGCCGCCGTGGCGGGGGTCGATCTGGGAGGGCGCAGGCTCGAGTGCCTGGCCACCCCCGGGCACCACGAGGCAGCCGTGACGTTCTATGACCCGTGGACCGGGTTCCTGCTCACCGGCGACACGGTCTACCCCGGCCGGCTCTACGTCCAGGACTGGTCCGCTTTCGCCCGGACCATCGACCGCCTGATCGACCTCTGCGGACATAGGCCGGTCACCCACGTCCTGGGCTGCCACATCGAGATGACTACCGAACCGTGCGTGGACTATCCGGTCCGTACCACCTACCAACCCCACGAACCCCCACTGCAGATGACCACCGGGCACCTCCGCGAGATCCGCACCGCGCTCGACGAGATCGGCGACCAGCCCCGCCGACTCGCTCGCCCCCTCTTCGTCATCTGCCCACAGGACTGAGCCCTGCCCCAGAAGTACCGCCGGCTTGGCCGTAGGGAAAGGCCTGGCGTTGGTAGGTGTGAAGCCTCAGGGAGGACAGGTCTGCGAAGATCACGTCCGGGACAACCAAGGGCTGCCCGTTGCTCACCTGTGCTGCCGTGCTCGACGTCCTGTGCCCTGTCGTGGAGAGGCTGCTCGCCGCACACCGCCGCCGCATCGGCACCCCGGCGCCGATCGCGCGCCCTGGGCCCGTTTGGCAGGCGGTGCTGGTAACTGCGCTGGTTTGGCGACGAGTCCTGTGTGCACTGCCTGGCCCGCGACGCGGGCGTCTCGCGGCCCACCGGCTCCCGCTACCTGTACGAGGCGTCGACGTCCTCGCCGAGCAGGCACCCGAACTGCACGACGTGCTCGACCGCTGCCACCGCGAGGGCAGGAGGCATCTGGTGCTGGACGGCACGCTGATCGAGTCCGACCGCGTGGCCGGCACCCATCTGAGCGCTGACGGCCGGGAGGTGGACACCTGGTACTGCGGCAAACCCAAGGCTTTCGGAGCGAACGTGCCGGCCCTGTACAAGGCGGTGCCGACGGGCTTCCCACTCTGGCCGACGCCGGTTACCAGGGCGCCGGCATCGGCATCCACCCCCCTTCAAGAAGCCCGTTGGAAGCTCCCACCTGCGGCTTCATGCTGACACTCGCGCCTACCGCACGCGGTGCCCTTGGACGGTGGTCCGGGTGAGGGCCGATATTGGCGAGCAGGTTGGGTTCAGCCGGTTTGGGTTGTGGTGGGCTTGGTGGGCCGCCAGCTGAAGATCCATGCTGCGGTCAGCAGCGCACCGATCCCGGCCAGGGCCATCGCGTCGCCGGTGCCGCTCACGGCGGCGAATGCGCCCATGCAGATTGGGCCGAGGCCCTGCAGTGTCATGTTGCCGGAGCCCAGTAGGCCGAACGCCTGGCCCTGGCCCTGTTCGGGGAGGGCGGTCAGGAACTCGCGTTGCAGACCGAGGCCGTAGGCGAAGCCGCAGCCGGCGAGCAGGAGCAGTGCGGCGGAGAGTGGGCGGCCCGGGTTGCCGGCGAAGCCGATCAGCGGCAGGCCCATCAGGGCGATGAGCGGGATCACTATGCGTTCCCGTGTGGTTGGGCGTAGCCACCGTCCTACGATGAGGTCGCCCAGCAGCATGCCGACCGGTAGGCAGGCCATCAGCACGGCGTAGGAGCCGGGAGCAAAGTCGTGACTGCCGGCGTAGGCGATGATCAGCCCCTCGGCTCCGGCGATGAACGCGCTCGGGAGCCACTGCGCGAACAGCAGTCGTCGGACCGGGCGGTGGCGCAGGAGTGCGACCGTGCCACGGAGGCTGTCGCGCATCGCACCGCCTGCCGCGCTTTTTCCCGCTGTTGGTTTTGCCGCGAGTCGTGGCAGCTGCAGTCGGACCGCTACCGCGCAGAGCAGGTGCATCGCGGCCCCCACTGCCAATGCCGCGCGGGGGCCTAGCGCTGCGACGACGGCGCCGCCGAGCATCAGGCCGAAGAGCTGCGCGCCGCTGGAGGCCATGTTGTTGAGCGAGCGTCCCAGCACGTAGGCGTCGCCGTTCAGCCAGCGGGCGACAAGCTGCCCGGAGGCGCCGCTGAACGCCGGGGTCGCCAGGGCAACCGCGGAGACAACGGCGAGGCCCGCCGCGATCGGCATCCGCACCAGGGCGAGCAGGGCCGCCGCCACGCCCTCCAGTAGGTAGCCGGCGGCGATCAGTGCCCGGGGCGGGAGCCGGTCGGCCAGTGAGCCGAGCAGCAGCGAGCCGAAGAGCTGCGGCAGGAATCCCGCACCGAAGGCCAGCGCGCTGAGTACCGCGGAACCGGTACCCGCGAAAACCAGCGCGGAGTAGGTGGCGATGCGCAGCGAGTCTGCGGTCACACCCACCGTCCGGGTCAGGAAGAGCAGCCGGAAGCGCGGCTCGGCGAGCACCTGGCGGTAGGTCGTACGCGGCGTCGTGGCCGCGGGCGCAGGGGATGCGGTGGTCATGCGCAGCAGCGTCATGGAAACGCGGGCATTGAGCGAGAGATTCGCCCGAGGACGTAAGGTCATGCCCGAGCCGTCTACGCTGGAGGTGTGCTCCGCTTCACCGCCACCGCCGAGGACCTGCTGCGCAGCCGGTTCGCGCTCTCGCCGGCCTTCGAGCTGTGTGGGCTGCTGCGCCGTCTGAGCGGCCGGGACGCGGCGCTGCCGGCCCACTGGGCGGCGCGACTGGCCCCGGGCTTTGCGCGGCTGCGCCGCGAGACATCGCTGGACGCGGTACTGGCTCTGCATACCAGCGGGGCCGGTGCCAACTTCGTTGCCCCGCCGCCGCGTGGACTCACCCAGAGCTGGGCCGATGATCTCGCGGCGATCCGGGCCACGCCGGCGGCTGTGGCGCGGGCGGAGATCGACGCCGTGCTGCGCGAGCAACCGGTTCGTGATCCACGGGTCCGTGAGCTGCTGGAGTTCGACCGGGTCGTGGACGTGGTCGCCGACGCGCTGGACCGCGCCTGGAACGAGCTGCTCGCCCCGGACTGGCCGCAGCTGCGGGCAGTCTGCGAACGCGACATCGTGCACCGGGTAGGCGTGATCGGCGAGCGCGGCTGGAAAGAGGCGATCGAGGGCCTTGAAGGAGGGCTGGTCTGGCAGGGCCAGCACCTGGCGATGCCTCTGCGTGCCACGCACGAGGACGTGAGTCTCGCGGGGGAGGGGTTGCTGCTGGTGCCTTCGGTGCTGATCTGGCCTGGCGTGGCGGCCTTCCACGAGGAGCCATGGCCAAAGGCCCTGATCTACCTGGCGCGTGGGACCTCCACCCTCTGGGAGCGGGCGACACCCGATGCCGACGCGCTGGCGGCGCTCGAGGCCCTGCTCGGACGCTCCCGGGCACGCCTGCTGGTGGAGTTGGGCGCGCCGGCCAGCACCAGCCAGCTCGCCCGCAGCCTCGCGATGGCCCCTGGCGCGGTGGGTGACCACCTCGCCGTGCTGCGCACGACCGGTCTGCTGGTACGCGCCCGATCCGGTCGCTCGGTGCTGTACCGGCGCACCGCGCTCGGGGATGCGCTGGTTGCTGGCGCGACACCAGTTGGGCCACCTCAGCAGGTTCCCGGCTGCTCGGGGTCGCCCCCTACGCTCTGCGTGGAGCAGGCGCCCCGGGTGGCCGACGCCAATGAGCACTACAACCCCCGGCCCCCAGCCGCGGCGCCGACCTCGGCCGGAAGATAGGCACGGCGACCGACTGTCGTGTCCGGCGGTCGAAGGCCGTCGCGCCGCGGCGGCGGAAGCGGCGGGGTGTGGGGCGGTGACACGGGCCGGGCCCGCCCCGGCCGCAGTGTGGTCCGCCTTGAGCGTCTTGGCCCCTCAACGACAGCTGCGCCCGCCTGAGCCATCGAGCAAGGACAAGGCCGGCCGCGCCTTCGACCGGTGGAGGCGGAAGGGGGAAGGTGCAGCGGGTTCCCCCGCGTCACGGCCACCCGGCGCGGTCGTCGTGCACATCTGGGACAGCCCCGACACGCCCGCCGGCGGAGCCGAACTGGACGTGTTCGAGGCACGGGTGGTGCTGCGGTCGACGGCTGGCGCGGCCGCCCGCACAGTGCGGTGGGAGCCTCTCACGTGCGCGCAGAGGTTTCGCGCAATGGCTGCCGGCGTCTCCAGCCCGACAGAGCAACTGACAGCCAGGGCGAGAACGTGCCTGCTGCTCGTGGCGCCCACGTGATGGTCTGCGGTGGAGTGTCAGTTGAACTTCGTCATCTGAGCGTCAGTGGCGCAGGCGCGGCGACTTGGTCGTTGGCGTTGACGGGTGATGCTCACCCGTTGCTGACTTTAGTGACGAAAGACCATGTCATTCTCACGCCGACCGCCAGCGAAGAACTGGGCGTCCGTTCCAGCCGGTCCCCGAACGTCGACTTGGTCCGGCGCGTTCCGCGGGCCACGGCGGGTACACGTCCGTGCACCTACGTGAGCAGCGTGATGATCCGGTCCGCCTCATCCAGCTTCTGGGTGCGCGGCACGATGCCGTTGTCGCGGAACAGAGTCATGGACCCGTTCTCGCGTACGGAGTCAGCGCGCGTGGTCGGGGTTGCTGATGGCGTCCCACGGTGCCAGGTTCCAGGGGCTGGCCCGGTTCGCCGGGTCGAGCAGCGCGCGCAGATGTGCCTCGGCAACGGCATGCGGGGCGGGAAGGTCCGCCTCCGACCGGCCCTGCAGCCCGTCCCGCCAGACCTTGCGCCCGAGCAGGTAGTGGTCGGCGTACTCGTGCCAGGAGGCGTACGTCCTCACGACCGTCGGCACGATGTTCTTCAGCGCGGTCCAGGCCTCGGCCTCGCTGATCATCTTGCTGCCGAAGCCGCGGCGGGTGATGTCGACGTACAGGGCCGCGTCCCAGGCCAGCGGCGCGACGCCGAGGAGCCGGTGGACCCGCGCCCGGTAGCCGGTGCGCGCCAGCGCGTCGAGTCGGCCGATCAGCTTCTCACGCGAGGTGATCTCCCAATGGCCGGCCAGCCACTGCCTGGCCGCGTCGTCGTCGATCCGGGTGAACGGGTACAGGGTGGTCCGCGAGGCGTCCCGGTCCCAGTTGACCGGCGCGCTCAGCGACACCATCCACAGCTGGTGCATCGTGAGCGGGTCGGGGTACCGGCGCTCTGCCCGCGGCCTTCTCCATCTCGTCAAGCTCCACAAGGCCATGGGCCCGCACACTACGTCATGCCATACGCACCGCTGCAGGGTCCCCGGATCCACTGCTTCAAGGAACCTCGCGCCGGCTGCGCGCGTTGGCGTACGCCGTCGCTGCGCTCAGGCGCTCCGCCGGAGTCGCGAGGCGCACGGCGTCCGGCTCCACGTCCCACTCTGATGGTCTGCGGGGGAGTGTCAGTTGAACTTCGTCATCTGAGCGTCAGTGGCGCAGGCGCGGCGACCTGGTCGTTGGCGTTGACGGGTGATGCTCACCCGTTGCTGACTTTAGTGACGAAAGACCATGTCATTCTCACGCCGACCGCCAGCCGCAGCCGGGGCCACGGACGGGTCCGGCGGCGGCGATAGGCTGCGGGTTGCCTGGACAACGGGGGGAACATGAACAGGCTCGCCAACTTCATTAGTTATCCGTAGTGTTGTGCATGTATGGTTGTATGCATGGAGTTGCTGCGCATGTCCAAGGCTGCGAAGCGTCTCGGGATACACCCGATGACGCTTCGCCAGTGGGCGTTGG
>NZ_JBSFJX010000196.1:0-14882 GCF_053598275.1 Streptomyces sp. NPDC001156
ATGGCGGCATCGGCCGCCTTGCGGGCCATGGTGGTCTTCGCGAGGAACGCCGGCCGGAAGTCCTCCACCGCAACCCCGTCATGACCGCGCATCACGGACTTGGCCCACTTACGGCCGGTGTCCTCCCGCTGCCTCGCCACCTTCTTGTGCAGCTTCGCTGCCTGGGCCTGCGCCTTCCGGTAGCCGGCGGATGCGGGCTGTCCCTTCGGACGGCGCCGCCGGGCCATCATCCGCTGGTACCTCGCGAGCCGCTGCGCGGCCCGCTTGCCATACTCGCCATGCGGGAGGTCGTAGGCGTCATCCGTGGTGGTGGCGGTCTCCTTCACACCCCAGTCCACGCCCAGGACGCGGCCGGTCTCAAAGAGCGGCTCAACCTGAGCCGGGACGACGAAGGACGCGTACCAGTGGCCGAGGCCGTCCTGGTACACGCGCACACTGGACGGGTCGGCCGGCAGCTCCCGCGACCACACCACGCTCACCACGATCCCGCCCGCCAGGTGCAGACGACCGTCATCAACCCGGAAGCCGCGCCGGGTGTAGTTCAGGCTCGGCCGCGCCTGCCGCTTCTTCTTCCACCGGGGCATCCCCGCCCGGCGGTGCATCGGAAGCCGGTCCTTGATGTCTTTGAGGGCCTTGGCGCGGGCCTTGGCGAAGTCGCGTATCACCTGCTGCTGAGGCACGCTCGCGCCCTCAGCCAGCCAGGCATCCCCCTGCGGGCCTCGGTCAGCATCTTGTCGAGCTGCGCCGGACCGCACGTCAGCTTCTCGCCGCCCGCTTTGCCCCGCACGTGGACCTGTTTGGACTTGGCCACGCATTCGTTCCAGATCCACCGGCAGCGATCCCACTCGGCTTCGAGCCGGCGCCGGGCCGTGTTCGACAGGCGCACACGGAAGGTGTACCGGGCATGCCCGGTGTCCTTCGTGGTCGCTTCTGTCGTCATGCATCCGAACCTACCTGGGAGGACTGACAGTTGAGAGTTCTCGATCATCGTGGGCGACATCACCGCCGTGCGGGGTGTACACCGGATCGCCCTGACGGCGATCCGGCTATCCCTGCCCCGCTCCGCAGGAGTCCGATTCCTCCCCGGCCTGAAGGCCGGGGCATCCTTGGAGGAACCCGGTGAAGCGGGCCACGGCCGAACGGCTGGAAGTGCCGTCAGGCCCAGGCGACGGCGTCCTCGATGGGCACGCGGGGCAGCCGCGGGAACCACGGGTCGGCACCGGGGTGACCGATGTTGACCACCAGATGCGAACACCAGCTGGTACCGGCGAAGAACTCCTCGTCCACGCCGGCTTTGTCGAAGCCCGCCATGGGACCGGCCGCGAGCCCCGCCGCACGTACCGCGAGTAGGAAGACCCCGGTCTGCAGTGCCGAGCTGTAGGCCGCGAGGTTCTCGCGCGTCTCGACCTGGTGGGCGAACGCCGCTCGCAGCATGTCGCCGCGGGCCGGGAAGACGGTCGGCATCTGCTCGTGGAAGTCGACGTCGTACGCCAGGACCGCCACAGCCGGCGCACTGAGTGTCTTGGCCCTGTTGCCCTCGTCGAGATGCCGAACCAGTCGTTCCTTGCCCTCGCGGGTGCGCACGAAGAGCACGCGCAGAGGTTGACTGTTGGCAGCGCTCGGCGACCAGCGGGCGAGTTCCCAGATCGTGGCGAGTTCGTCGTCGTAGACGGTCTTTGCGGCGAAGGTGTTCGCGGTGCGGGCCTCGGTGAACAGCAGCTTTCGCCCGGCGTCGTCAAGGACGTCGAGGGCCTGCGGTTCGCGGTCGGTCATGCTCACGGTTTCTCTCTTACTTGGATGTGCGGATGGTGTGATGCCGGGGCGGGATCGCCGTCCCGGCACCACTCGGGGACAGGGTTTGCGGAGCCGGGCGGGGCACAGAATCCCGGTGCTGTCACCTGAGCTTGTGGGCCCCTTGCCGACGGTCATGTGTGGTGCGTTGACCGCTTGCTCCGCTCGGCACCCAACCGGGCGAAGTAATCGATGAGTTCGGGGTTGTCGAGTGCCGCGGGGTTGAGGACCTGTGCGGCGGGGGCGCCCTGGAGCAGGCGTTTGACGGGAACCTCGAGTTTCTTGCCGGTCTTGGTGTGCGGGATGGCCGGTACGGCGAGGATCTCGTCGGGGACATGGCGGGGTGAGGCGCCGGTGCGGATCGCTTCGCGGATCTTCTCGCGCAGGGCGTCGTCCAGGGTGACGCCGGGTGCGGGGACGACGAACAAGGGCATCCAGTAGCCGCCGTCGGGTTCCTCCGCGCCGATGACGAGGGCCTCGGTGATCTCGGGGAGGCATTCGACGATGTCGTGGATGTCGGCACTGCCCAGGCGCACACCGTTGCGGTTGAGGGTGGCATCGGAGCGGCCGTGGACGATCACCGAGCCGTGGGAGGTGTGGGTGATCCAGTCGCCGTGCCGCCATACGCCCGGGTAGGCGGCGAAGTAGGCGTCGCGGTAGCGGCTGCCGTCGGGGTCGTTCCAGAAGTACAACGGCATCGACGGCATGGGCCGGGTGAGGATCAGTTCGCCGACCTGGTTGCGGACCGGGGTGCCCGTGGCGTCGTAGGCGGCCAGTGCCACGCCGAGGTTGGGTGCGGACAGCTCCCCCGCCCAGACAGGGGTGGTGGCGGCGCTGCCGGCGAAGCTGGAGACGACGTCGGTGCCGCCGCTGGTGGAGGCCAACTGGACGCCGGGCCCCACATGGTCGCGGACCCAGGGGTAGGCGGAGGCGGGCAGGGTGGAGCCGGTGCAGCCGATGACACGGATGGCCGACAGGTCGTGTACGGAGGGTTCGATGCCCAGCTTGGCCATGGCCAGCAGGTACTGGGGGCTGGTGCCGAAGACGGTGACCTTGTGGCGGGCCGCCAGCTCCCACAGGATGTCCGGGTGCGCATGCGGCGCCGGGCTGCCGTCGTAGGTGCAGGTGGTGGCGCCGGTGAGCAGGGTGGAGACGACCAGGTTCCACATCATCCAGTGGGTGGTGGTGTACCACAGGAGGCGGTCCCCGATGCCCAGGTCGCTGTGCAGGTGGAGGGTCTTGAGGTGTTCGAGCAGGATGCCGCCGTGTCCGTGGACGATGCCCTTGGGCAGGCCGGTGGTGCCGGAGGAGAAGACGACCCACAGAGGGTGGTCGAACGGCACGGGGGCGATGGTGAGGTACTCGGTGCGGGTGGCCGCGTCCTCCCAGCCAACCGTCAGCGCCGCGTGCCCGCGCTTGGGCCATGTGAGGCCTATGTGGTCCACGATGACCGTGGCCTTCAGCGTGGGCAGGGCGGCGGCCAGTTCGAGCGAGGCGGCGCGGCGGTCGTGGGTGGTGCCGTTGAAGAGGTAGCCGTCCGCGGTGATGAGTACCGTGGGTTCGAGCTGGGCGAAGCGGTCGGCGGCGGCCTTGGGTGCGTAGTCCTGGCCGCACACCGACCACACCGCGCCCAGGGCGGCGGTGGCGAGGAAGGCGATGACGGCGTGGGGGGTGTTGGGCAGGTATCCCACCACTCGATCGCCCTGTCCGACGCCCAGATCGCGCAGGGTGGCCGCGACGGAGGCGACCTGGGCGCGCAGCTGCCGGCCCGTGATCTCGTAGGAGGCGCCGGTCTCGTCCAGCGCGGTGATCGCGGGGGCGTCCGGGTGCAGGTTGCGCAACGCGTGGTGGGCGTAGTTGAGGGTGGCGCCGGGAAACCAGCGGGCTCCGGGCATGGTCTCCTGGGCCAGCACCCGCTCGTACGGGGTTGTCGCGTCGATGTCGAAGTACTCCCACACCGCGGCCCAGAACCCTTCCAGGTCGGTGACGGACCAGCGGTACAGGGCTTGGTAGTTGGTGGGGTCCTGGATCCCTTCGGCGCCATGATGGGCGGCCCAGCGTGCGAAGTCCGCGATGCGGCTGTGGGCGGCCGCCGTCGGATCGGGCGCAAGGAAGGGCTCCGGATACGGCGCGGGGTGCGGGGCGGTCATGGAGTGGTGCTCCTCGGCGAGGGGACGGACCGGGCATGGTCGGGACGATGGGCCGTGCGCAGCAGCGGTGCCCAGGCGGCGGTGCCCGTGAAGTCGCCGCTGCCGGCGGGGACGGTGTCCATCACGACGCGGTCGGGGCGCAGCAGGACGGCGTCCGCCCGGCCGCGTGCCAGCCAGGCGGCCACGGTGCCGTCGTCCCTCAGGTCCTCGACGCGGATCGTGGGTGCGCCCAGTGCCGCGGCCACGGCCGTCACCTGAGGGGTGGGCGGCACGGTGGTCAGGACGGCGAAGGAGTCCCCCAGGACGTCATCGAGGCGCACCCGCCTGCCGTCGACGATCACCCAGGGCTGGGGGCAGAAGGTGCCGGCCAGCATGCGGCCGACCAGCCGGGGGCGGCACCGCACCAGCGGGCCCGCGGTCAGGGCGGGGCTGAGGTCGCGGCTCACCGTCGCGGTCACGCCGGGGATGCGGCAGGCTGCGCCCACGAGGGCCCGGCGGAGCGCCGCGGCACGGTCCTGTCCGCCGGTCATGGCCCAGCCGACGGCGACCGCGAGGCGGATCACGTGGCGTGCGTGCGGTTTGCGCTCGCGCTCGTAGGTGTCCAGCAGCTCCTCGTCTGCGCCCTGTTTGAGGACCCGGGCGAGTTTCCAGGTCAGGTTGTGGGCGTCGCGCAGTCCTGTGCACAGGCCCTGCCCGATGAAGGGCGGGGTGAGGTGGGCGGCGTCGCCGAGCAGGAAGATGCGGCCCCTGCGCCACCGGTCGGCGAGGCGGGCGCGGAAGGTGTACTGCGCCTGCCTGATCACCTCGAAGTCGTCGCCCAGCGAGGCACCTTGCGGCAGGTCCACCCAGGGGGCGACCAGGTCGCGCAGGCGCTCCAGCCCGTCCGGGCCGTCCAGGCTCTGGTCCTCGGGCAGTCGGAACTCCCAGCGGTAGCGGTCCTCGCTGACGCGCATGAAGGTGGCCGGCCGGGTCGGGCAGCAGATCTGCTCGACGCCTTCCCAGGTGCGCACTCGGCGGCTGGTGCGCACGTCGATGACCCGCCAGCTCTCCTCGAAGTGCAGGTCCTCCCATACGGCGCCGATGGCGTTGCGGGTGAGGCTGCCCGCGCCGTCGCATCCGAGGACGGCATCGGCCCACACGTGCTCCTCCTCGTCGCTGCCCTCGCGGCGGAAGGTGACCTGGACCGGACCCGTCGAACCGGTTGTTCCGTCGGTGTCCTGGGTGACGGACACGACCTCCACCCCGCCCCGCAGCTCGCACTCCGGGTGGCGCGCCAGGGCGTCGCGCAGCAGGCGTTCCAGCTCGGGCTGGTCGAACATGCTGGTCTGCGGGAAGCCGTGGTGTCCGTGCGGGGACCGCGGGAATTCGGCGATCAGGCGGTGCCGGGCGTCCAGCAGCCGCAGCCCGCGGGCCGGGCGGGCGCGGGCGGCGAACTCCTCGTGGATGCCGGCGCTTTGCAGGATCCGGCGTATCTCGTCGTCCACGGCGACGGCGCGTGGCAGGGGGTAGATGTCCTGGTGGCGTTCCAGGACGAGGCTGGGCACGCCGTGCCGGGCGAGCAGGAGCGCGGCCGTGACCCCTACGGGTCCCGCACCGATGATCACCACCGGGCTCCGGGATGCGGCGCTCATGGGGCGTCCGTCACAGCGGTTCGCTGTTCGCCGAGGTCGATCCGCCCGTCCGGGGTGGCGATCGTGGCGGTGATGAGGTCACCGTTGCGCAGGTAATGGGGGTTCTTGGCCTGGCCGTTGAAGAAGGCCTTCCATTTCAGCGCGGGCGGCAGCAGCGCGGCGATCTTCTCGACCGGCTTGGGCGGGGCCTTCAGGGCGGTGCCCCCGGGCGTGCCGGTCAGCAGCAGGTCGCCCGCATCGAGGGTCTGGAAGCGGGCGAGCAGGGTGAGCGCTTGGGCGGGCCGTACGATCATGTCGGCGAGCGTGCGGTCCTGGCGGGGTTCGCCGTTGACCGACAGCCGCAGGCGCAGGTTGAGCAGATGGGCGAAGTCCTCGGGCTCCAGCAGCGCGAGGTAGGGCCCGGTCGGGGTGAAGGTCGGGTAGGACTTGCTCTCGTAGAACTGGGTCTTGGTCAGTTGGACGTCGCGGGCGCTGACGTCGTTGGTCAGGACGAGCCCGGCGACGTAGTGCGGCAGGTCCCGCTCCTCGACGACGGTGCCCACCGGCAGGGGGGCGCCCATGACGAGGCCGAGTTCCACCTCGTAGTCGAGGAACTTCACGTGCCCGGGGCGGACGATGCTGTCGTGCGGGCCGCTGACCGAGCCGGATGACTTGCGGAAGAAGGTGGGCGGGATGTCGCCGGTGAATCCCGAATCGCGGGCGTGGCTTCGGTAGTTGACCATCTGGGCGACGACTCGGCAGGGGGTGGTGACCGGAGGCAGCGCCACCAGGTCGGCGACGGGCGTGCCGCTCTCGGCCACGGCGGCGGCCTCGCGGACCGCGGGCCGGTCGGCGAGCAGTTCGGCGGTGGTGACCGCCTTGGACTCGATGCGGACGGCGCGCTCGTCGCGCACCGCCCACCAGCCGTCGGTGGTGCGCAGAACGTTGGTGCTCATGAGTTCATCGCTTTCATCAGGCCCAGCAGGCGTGCGGGGTCGAGTTCGTTGTCGCCGCGCAGGGCCGACATGACCTCGCGGAGCTTGGCGGGGGACGGGTTCGCGCCCAGGAAGTCCCGGGTGACCGGCGGGCCCCACTGGGCCAGGCCGCTCGCCGACATCGGCGCCCAGCCGGGCTCGAGATCGCAGGAGAACAGGTCGCCGTCGGCGAAGTGCTCCAGCATGAAGCGGTCGGGGTCGCGCCAGTAGTCGAACAGCTGGCTGCCCTGGATGTGCCGGCCGATCCCCCAGCTGCGCTGGTAGCCGCGCTCGGCCAGGTACTCACCGCCGGCGGCGATCGCGTCGAGGTCGGTGACCTGGTAGGCGGAGTGGACGTAGCCGGTGCCAGGCCCCAGGTGCATGGCCAGGGTGTGGTGGTCCACGGCCGTGCTGCCCTGGTCGCAGCGGATGAACGCCATGGTCGGCCCGCGCCCGCGCTGCCCGTCCAGGAACAGGAAGTCGGACACGATCAGCCCGAGGGTGTCCAGGTACCAGTCCAGGGCCCGCATGAACACGCGCGTCTCGAGCACCACGTGACCGAGCCGCTGGATGCGCGAGGGCTCGCGGGGCGGTCGCTGGGTGGCGTTCGTGCGGCGGTGCTCGGTGCCGACATTGAGGATCAGCGGCTGCTGCTCGGACAGAGCGGGCAGCTGTTCGGCGCAGTACACGACCCGGACCGGGAAGCCCGAGGGATCGAGTAGGGCGAGGGACTGCCCGCCACCGGGGACGTCGATGTCCCGGACGGTATTGCCGGTGGCGCGGGCCAGCCGGTCCAGGTCGCCGCGCTCGGCTGCGCGGAAGGCCGGCCCGATGAAGCGGGACGCACGCCCGCGCCGGATGACCATGCATGGTGAGCCCGCGAACGTGCCACGCAGCCACAGCTCCCGCTCGGTGCGGGCGGCGACCTGGAACCCGAAGTCACGGGCGAACACCTCGGCCCGGTCCAGGTCCGGCTTCTCGAACTCCAGCCAGGCCAGATCCGCCACCTTGATCACGGGATTCCGGGCCCGTCCGGGATGCTCGCCGCGCAGGGCGCCCTGCTCGCTGTGGAGATCTTGGTGGGGCGTCTGGGGAGCGGCTCTGTTAACGGGGGTTCGAGACATGGTGCCCTCCAAGCAACACTGCCGTAATGAGGAAATCATCAACTTTGCAGATCCTCATCGTCAATAGGGCGACCCTAGATTATTGACAATCTCATCAGTAATGGCAGACTCGTCGCGACGGTTGTTACACTCGCCGTATGCCGACGTCAGCCCCGCCCATGAACCGCTTCGAGCGGCGCCGTGCCGAGACCCGCCAGGCGCTCGTGCGTGCGGCCCGGCAGATCCTCGCGGAGACCGGGGACACCAGCGCCAGCATCCAGGTGATCGCCGAGCGCGCGGATGTGGGTTTCGGCACCTTCTACAACCACTTCGAGTCCAAGACGGAGCTGTTCGACGCCGCAGTGACGGACGCCTTGGAGGAGTTCGGCCAAGTCATCGACGAGCGCGTACAAGGGATCGACGACCCGGCCGAACTCGTCGCAACCGGCTTCCGGCTCACCGCCCGGATGGCCGACTCCCACCCCGAACTCATGCGGATCCTGCGCGACCGCGGCCTGGCCCACATCCACTCCGAACGCGGCCTGTCCCCACGAGCCCTGCGCGACCTGGAGCGCGGCATCGCCTCGGGCCGCTTCACCTGCACCAACCCGACCACGGCCCTGTCCGCCCTGGGCGGCACCCTGCTGTCCCTCGTGGCGCTGAGGCTGGATCGCCCGAACCTCGACGGCGACGAGACCGCCTCCGACCTGGCCGAAATGGTCCTGCGCATGCTCGGCGTCGCCCCCGACGAGGCCCATGAGGTCACCCGGCGGCCCCTGCCCGGCCTCGGCTGATTCCGGGTCGCGTCCAGCGGGCCGACCCGGCTACGCCCTGCAACGGGGCCCCCGATGCAGGGGCCGGCCGCACCGACTCAAAGACGGAACGGCTCCTCGGGATCTGCCCGCTCCGGCAGCCCGAGCACCCACCCCATCGACCGTGCTGACCGTGCCGGCCACGCGATCTGGGTCACGGCACGCGCACCGTACGTCCTCGACAGCTGAGGGGCCCGGCGTCCGGAAGGACTCGGGCCCCCGCGTGCTTGCACCGGGCGGTTACTTCATGGTCGCCAGGGCCGCGTCGGCGCCCGCGGTGGGCGAGCCGAGGCCGGTGACGGTGTCGTAGCCGGGGCCGGCTGTGCACTCCGCACCGCACCGCCCGTTGGAGCCGGAAGTAATATCCCGCAGGTAGGTACTGCCGAGCGCGTAGATGTCGGTGTGCGCAGTGTCGCCATCCGGGCCGGCCGAGGCCAGGTGGGGTTTGCCGGCGGCCGCCCGGAGCTGGTCGGCCGAGGCGATGATCGCACCCCAGATCGGGGCGGACAGGCTGGTGCCGCCCACCTTCAACCACACGGACCTGGCGGTGGCACCCGGGGTCATCGTCAGGTAGACGGGCACGCCGGTGGCAGGGTCGGCCACGAAGCTGACGTCCGGCGTGGCCCGCAGCGGCGAGGACTGCACGCCGTCCTGGTAGGCCGGGCGCGACTCAAAGTAGCTCAGGCCGCCACCGGTGGCCCTCCACGCCGTCTCGCCCGTGGTGTTGCCGTCGGCGTCCAGTTGCAGGTTGGTGCCTCCGATGGCCAGGGCGTAGGGGTTGGTGGCCGAGTAGCCGCCGGGGTAGCCGTCGTCCCCGGTCGACTGGACGCAGACCGAGTCGGCCAGCTTGCAGTGGCCGTCGTAGAACGCTTCCTCGGAGAACTCGGCGGTGCCCCAGCTGTTGCTGACCGCGGCCGGGTGCAGCGCCGCGGCGGCATCGTCGGCGCGGGAGAGCGCGGCCATGGTCGGGTCTGTGCCCTCCACCAGGACGATCTTGGCGTGCGGGGCCACCGAGTGCGCCCACTCGATGTCCAGCGCCGCCTCCTCGTTCCAGCCTGTGTCGACGTCGGGCTGGGTGCCGTCCGCGTAGACCTGCTGGAAGTCGAAGCAGTTCTCTCCCGCGCTCACGCTGTCGCAGGTCTGCGGCAGGTCGAAGTGCGCGGAGAAGTGGTTCAGGTCCTGCTTCGCCGTCGGGTAGTGGTAGGCGTCGACGATCGCGATGGTCTGGCCGGTGCCGTCGCCCTTGAGGCTCAGGCGTGCCTGGATCTGCTGCGGGGTGTAGCCGCGGGTGACCTCGCTGGTGTTGTCCCGGCCCACGCTGAGCTTCTTGGCTGCCGGAGTTTTGCTCTGGATCTCGATCGGGACCGAAGCGGTGCCGACCGGCATGTCCAGTTCCTTCAGCGGGCTCGCGCTGCGGGGGCGGTCGTCGTAGCGCTGATCGGCCTGTGCAGCGGCCGACGGGGCCGCGACCGATGTGCCGCCGCCCGGTGTGCCGCCGATCGGGGTGGGGATCCGGGAGGGCTCGTCCTCGGAGAGCTTGTAGGTGGTCACACCGTGCGGGAAGTAGTCGAGGTCGTTGACGGCGCTGCCGATCGCCTGGGCCGAGATGTTCAGGGCGCGCCAGTCGAGCGCGAGACCGATCATGTCGTCACCCGGTCCATCGCCCAGCTCGGCTGTCTGGACCTGGCTCGCTCCCAAGGCGGAGTCCACGGCGCTCTCGCGGAGGAACCCGTCGTTGTCCGCGAAGGGTGTGTCGTAGGACCACAGGGCCTGCCAGGCGCCGACGAACGCTTCGGTTCCGCCGACGGACTTGGCGAACACTGCGGAGTGGAAGCCGAAGAAGGTGGGCACGTCGTATGGCTCGCTGCCGTCCGCCGGATAGACCATGTCGTTGAACTCGCGCATCTCGACCAGGCCGGTCTTCTTGGACGCGACGAAGCCCTGCGACATCCCGGGGCTGTCGTAGGTCTTGATCACTGCGCCCGTGCGGGAATCGAGGATCTGGACCAGGTGCTGGTAGGTCGTGGGATCGCCGGTGTACGCGAAGGCGACACCGTGCCCGTCCGCGCCCGGGATGTTCGGATCGGCCAGGGCCGGGTTGGTCGGCACGATCGCGACGGCGCCCGAACCGGTCGGGGTCTCGGTCCAGACCGGGGTGCCGGTGGCGGCGTCCAGGCTGACCGCCGTCGGCGCCGGATCGGTGGCCTCCCTGGGCATGGTCCCCTCGTGTGTGCCGCCGTACTCGAAGAACAGGTGTCTGGCGCCGTCCGTGGTGACGCTGGAGAAGACCAGGCTCTTGCCCTCCGTGCCCTTCGGCCGGTACGTCCACAGCTTCTTGCCCTGCGCGGTGTACGCGGTCAAGCTGCTGCCCGGGACGACGATCTCAAAGCCGCCCTGGCCGTTGCCCACGACCGCGAGCGAGGCGACATAGCCGCCGATGTGCACGTGCGCCCGCACGTCACCGGTGTGCGCGCTCAGCACGCTGAAGCCCTGATCGGTGGCGGCCACCACGGAGTCGCCGACCGTGTCCTTGCCGGGGTTCGGCAGGAGACGCAGGGCGTGCACCGAGCTGTCGACCGTGGCCCTCCACAGGACGGTCGGCGTCGCCTTCTTCAGGGATTTGCCGTCGAGGGCGAAGACGCCGCGGCTCTGACCACCGGTGATCAGGTCCTTGGTCCCGTCGCCGTTCACGTCCGTGGCGAGGGCCGCGTAGAAGTCGCCGGCCAGGGGCATGGCCTGCACCTTGCCGCTGCGGGGGTTGACCGTGTAGGCGGTGTCGTCATAGCCGACGGTGAGGAGTCCGCCGTGGTAGCGGGTGAGCGTGTCACCAGAGACGGCGCCCTCCTGCCGCCAGTCGAGGTGACCGGTCGCGGCATTCAATCCGATGAGCTGGGTGTGCTCGGGACCCGCGGGGGTGGCGGCGGTGTCTTTCGTCGGGTCCGAGAGCGAGGCGAACACCTCGCTGCCCTGCGCGTCGGACGACAGCTCCATGGTCGGGACGTTGGGCCGGCCGACCGTGGAGGCGGTGGTGTAGGACCACAGAGTGTGGCCCTGAACATCCCAGCCGGAGATGGTGCTCTGGCCGTCCGACAGGTCCGCGTCGATGCCGAGCTCGGCTACCGCGAACCGGGGCTGACCGCCGCGGGCGTGCGGCAGGACCTGGAACGCCTCCGGCACGGTGCCCTCACGTGAGGCGAGCACCGTGCGACCGCCGCTGTGCGCGTCGATCGCGGTCAGGTCCCAGCGCACCTTGTCGAACGGGTCGTTCTGCTCGACCACCAGGACACGGTCCGCGCCCGGGTCCTTGACCAGCATGCGCGGGTAGCCGGGCGTCTTGGTGTGCGAGGCGACCTTGCCGTCGGAGGTGTCGAGCACGAGCACGTTGCCGGCGGCCGGGCGCGGGCTGCCCAGGCCCATGGGGGTGTCCGACCAGGACGCGGCGATCCGACCGGCGCCCAGCGACGTCAGATCGCCCCAGCGGGCCCAGGGCGCATGCGTCGAGTAGGTCCAGTCGGCACTCCCGGCGAGCTTGCCGTCAGCGGCGCGGCGGAAGCTGTAGGCGGTCAGGTTGCTGCGGCTGTCGCCCTGTTCGGCGACCGGATTGCCGCCCCAGTCCGGCCCCGTGGAGTCGGCGACGATCAGCTTGCCGTCCTGGACCAGCATGATGCCGACGGAGCCGGGAACCAGCTTGTGCCACGCCGCCTTTCCGGTACGGCCGTCCAGGACGGTGACGAAGGTGCCGTAATGGAGCTGCGAACCGGGCGACGAGAACGGCCGGCCCGGCCAGTCGCCCACCACGTAGGCCACAGCGACGTCGTCGACACCGTCACCGTTGAAGTCGCCCGTCACATACGGGTGCTTGCCGCTGGCCGACATCTGGTACGGGTTGTAGCCGACATAGAGGTTCGGCAGATAGTCGTACGGCTGGAACCAGTTGTCAGGAATCACCTGCCAGTCCTTGTACAAGGAGGTCGCTCCGCGGCCCCACACCTGCTTGCCCTGGGCGTCGTACCGGGCGACGGTGCCGCCGCTGAAGACACCCACCCAGTCCTTGGTGCCGCCGAGCGCCACACCCTCGGCGAAGCCCCGCGCGGTCTCCCACTGACCGGTCCGCTCGAAGCCCGGGGCAGTGGACGAGGCGTCCGTGCGCGTGCCCGAGCCCGCCGTCACGCGTGGCTTCGTGCCCGGCAGCGCCGGGGCGGCAGCAGCCGGGCCCTCCTGGGCGGCGACCTGCCCGGGCGTGCCGTCAATCCGGGGCTGGTACCGCGTGCTCAGCCTCTCGATCGCGGCGGCGGTCAGCCGGATGCCCTTCGCACCGTGCGGAGGGGCCGCCTGAGCCGGCGGTGTGACCAGAAGGCCCGCGGCCAGCCCCAGCACGGTGGCAACCACGCCGCAGCGTATGCCCTTTCTTCGCATTCTCAATGGACCATGTGCCTCTCGAGTGGGAGCAGGGCGGTCGCGTCGCAGAAAGCACTGGTGAACCGCCCTGCAGGAGATGCCGGTACTGTTCCAGCGCACCCGTCCCACCGGGTGAGGAACCGCTGGCCGATACCGGCCAGCAGCCGGTATCGGCCATGTGCCACCTCGGCCGAAACACAGGAGGGAGGCGAACTCGTGCTGGAATCCCTGGGCCTTGACGATCCAACCGAGCGCACCTATCGCCATCTGCTGACGTCGCCGCCACTGACCGCGACCGAAATGGCCAGGCATCAGTCCTGCAGCACGGCACAGGCCCGCCGCATGCTGGACGAACTGGTCACGGCAGGCCTCGCAGTCCCCTCAGCGGGACGGCCCACCCGCTACGCCCCCGTGGACCCCCGCATCGGCCTGGCCGCCCTGATCCGCGCGCGCCGTCTGGACCTCGAGCGCGCGGCCGCCGCACTGGACGCCTACGGCGCCGAGTTCAACGAGCGCAAACTGAGCTCCGACCCAAGCCGGCTGGTCGAGATCATCGAGGGGCCCACCGCGATCACCACCTGGCTGACCGAGCTGATGGCGAGCGCCGAGCACGAGGTCCTCTGCTTCGACACCCCGCCCTACCTCACGGCCGATGCGAGTGCGTTGCAGTCCGAGGAAGACCTGCTGGCCCGTGGCGTGCGGGCACGGGCGATCTACTCAAGCCAGGTGCTGGCCATCCCCGAACGCGCGGAACTGCTCCAGCACCTCGTGCTCCTCGGAGAACAGGCCCGGGTACTGCCCCAAGTGCCGCTGAAACTGCTGGTCTTCGACCGCCGCGACGCCCTCGTTCCGCTCACCACCGGTGCCGACGGCCTACGCAGTACCGCCGCCCTGGTCCACCGATCACCGCTGTGCGACGCCCTCGTCGAACTCTTCGAGGCGAGCTGGCAGCAGGCCACTCCCGTCTTCGGCAGCGACGCCCAGGAGACAGAAGACCATCCCGACCTCAACGAGGCCGACCGCGCCCTGCTCCACCTGCTCCACGCCGGGCTGAAGGACGAGACCATAACCCGCCAACTCGGCCTCAGCGAACGCACCCTGCGCCGCCGGATCACCGACCTGACCACCCGCCTCGGGGCGACGAGCCGATTCCAGGCGGGCGCGCAGGCGGTCCGCCGCGGGTGGCTCTGAACCGTTCCTAGTCAGTGAGCAGGAGTGAGTCTTGTACCCAACCCTGATCAACTGGCGCATCCCGAACGGTGGTGGATGCACTGGTCGCCCGCGTTCGCGCCGCATCCGGCGACACGGATCGTGTCCGTGGTCCAAGGATGCAGGGGCGGGTTCCCTCACGCCCGCGGGTGCCGTGTCCGGCCTGGGCGGTCCGATGCCCCACACGATCGCTCTGGTCGTGTGGGGGCGGTGCCGTCCGTCGCCGGATGCGGTGCCCCAGGGCGCGCCTGCCGATCGCGATGCTCGCTGCATCGTGACGGCTGGTTCTCCTGTTCTTGCCGGTGAGGGGTTTTTGCCAGTGCTGGGCGCCCCACCTGCTGGTGTAGGCCGGGTCCACGGCGACGATGGTGATGCCAAGTTCGGCCGCCATACTGACGAGCCGGGCCCGCAGCTTGGACACGGGCATGCCGGAGATCACCTGCCGAAACCGCTTCCGGCGGCCGTGTTTCTCCCGGGTTTTGTCCGCGCTGAAGTCGAGGTCTTCGATCGCGATCGACAGGCCGTGGCGTTTGGCCCAGCGGAGGAGCCGGATCAGTGCATGCCGTACCTGGGCGTCACGATGCATCGCGGTGCCGGACAGGTCGTAGAAGAACCGGCGCGGTTCGCCGACCGGATTGCCGTGGGCGTCCAGCCGCCAGGCGGCCAGATGGTCGGCGTTCGTGTCGACGCTGATCAGACCGCCTGCGCGGGCCTGGGACAGCGGGACGGTGGTGACCGGCGGGATGGTCCAGGAGGCGGTGAGGTACCAGCGGGAGCGGTCTGTGTCGTAGTGGATGCGGTAGGCCACGGACCGGTTCGTGGTGATGCGGTCGGC
>NZ_JBSFJX010000197.1:0-14567 GCF_053598275.1 Streptomyces sp. NPDC001156
GACAGCTACACGGCGGGGCTCCAGTTGCGCGGCGCGATCATCTGGCTGCGCAGCCTCCGCCCCACCACATGATCACGACTCAGAACACGCCCTAGATCGCTGAAACGGGCTTTGGGTGCGCGAGCTGTTGGGTAGGCGGCCGTTGTCGGTGAGCCTGTCAGGCGGCGATCGGGTGGATTCGTCCGATAGCGACGTACATTCGGATACATGGACGAGGTGCCCAGACGCATCGACCCGACGACGGACCGCGTATCCGCCGCGCTCTTGCTGGGCTGCACACCGGCGCAGATCGGCCCGCGTGCCCGCTGCCAGGGGCTCACCTGCCAGTACGGGCGCGGCGCCAAGCTCCTGTGCCCCCACTGCCAGGCGGTCGAACGGGCCACCACACCGGCGGATGGCTAGGCGCTCGGCCGGCCTCCCACCTGGTCGAGCGATTCGGCGGTTCTACGGCTGAAGCCGTATTCCTTGACGACCTGGCGGCCTGGCGCGCGGCACTATGGCCTGATGCCGAAGACCTGCAGCGCATGGGCGAACTGGTCCGCCAGTACGCCAGCCTGCCGCTCGGCGGCACGCACGCCTCGGTCGTCGCAGTCGCCGAGCGAGTCAAGACGCTGCGCGTCGCCCCGCTCGGCAGACGCCAGTTTTACCGTGGTCCGGTCGCGGCACGGGGAGGCGTTCACGCCCTATCCGGCGTGACTGCTACCCCTGGCCCGACCTGCGATGGACGGCGAGGAAGGCTCAACTCAACTCCGCTGCAGCAGCACAGACCTACCGGCGCCCCCTATGAACGAGATACCTCCGTGGGCTCGCTACCGGTGGCCTGGTGGATGACGTTGGCCGTCAGCCGACGCAGCAGGTCCTGCGCGGTGCTGAACTCCTCGGGGGTCAGGCCTACGGCGTCTCCGATGGCGAGGGGGACGGCGCGGATGTGGTGGCTCAGTGCGGTTCCCCTGGGGGTCAGGGCCACTTCCACCACCCGTTCGTCGTCCGCTCGCCGCTGTCGTTTGAGCAGGCCGTTCGTCTCGAGGCGTTTGATCAGCGGTGTCACGGTGCCGTAGTCCAACTGCAGGACGGCCACCAGATCTTTGACGGAGGCGGTGCCACGCTGCCAGAGCACGACCATCACCAGGTACTGGGGTTAGGTCAATCCCAGCTCCTCGAGCAGAGGCCGGTAGGCGTTGGTCACGGTCCGTGAGGCCGCGTACAGCGTGAAGCAGAAGTGGTCCTCCAGGGGCAGCGGGGCCTCGCCGGGTCGCTGGGTGTGGATGCGCGGCTATTGTCGTCACTCACGGTTGATCTCCCCTTCCATGGTCCTTGGGCGCCCGCCCGTCACCAAGTTGTCGCATCTCCCATGGGTGTGCCGCTCGAAAATACGATTCGGTCCTGTGAACTGCGGCGATGCGGCGCGGTCAGGCAGCGTGACGGTATTCGTTTATCAGGCCGCCGAGAACGGGTTGTCGCCGGATGCGATGGGCTTGGAGGTCGGTGACGGTGGCCGGGACGGCCGGTTCGGTGCTGTCTGGGGGTAGTTGCTGCCGGGATTGATGGGGGCGGTGCTGGTTGTAGTGCCTGATGTAGGCGGTGAGTACGGCGCATGCGTGAGTCTCGTTGTAGATGAGGATCAGGTCGAGAATCTCGCGGCGCAGGGTGCCAACGACCCTCTCGCAGATCGCGTTCGCTCTCGGCGCCCGGGGTGGGCTGAGCAGGACCTCCACGTCGTCTGCCTCGAAGACGGCGTCGAAGGAGCGGGTGTACTTCGAGTCCGATCCCGGAGTAGGAAGCGTAGTGAGTCCATCCGGCGCCCCAACGTCATGGTGAGATTCCTCGCCTGCTGCGCGGTCCACTCGGCGGTGGGATGGGCGGTGACGCCGGCAAGGTGAGCGCGTCGGGTGTCGTGCTCGATGAAGATCAGGGCATACAGGTGCTTGAGGGACACGGTGTCGAGATGCAGGAAGTCGGCGGCGATGATGCCGTGCGCCTGAGCGGAGAGGAACTGGCGCCAGGTCGGGCCGGATCGCTGCGGGGCAGGGTCGATACCAGCAGCGTGCAGAATCTCCCAGACTGTGGACGGGGCGATCGAATAGCCGAGGTGGGCGAGTTCGCCCTGTATCCGGCGGTGACCCCAGCTGCTGTTCTCGCGGGCCAGGCGCAGGATGAGCTGCTTGACGGTCGAAGCGGTGGAGGGCCGACCGGGGCGGCGGTGCTGGGCGAACGTCCATCTGCGCTTGATGAATTCTCGGTGCCAGCGCAGTAGCGTGGTCGGAGTGACCGCGAAGGCTTCCCGCCATCGTGCGCGGGGGATCAACCGTGACAGCGCGGCCAGCCAGATCCGGTCGGCCGGCTCGTACCGGACCCGCGCGACTTGACGGCGCAACACCGCATTCTGATGCCGAAGTGCCAACACCTCCGCGTCCTTGGCCACTCGGCTGCGGAGCAAGGTGGCGGGCACTGCGACCAGGTTCCTGGCCAGCGCAGTGACGATCGACAGCATCATTGCAGGATCGTCCCAGATGTCGTGCGGGCCCTGCTCCTGGAGGAGGAGCGTGCAGGTCACGTCCTGAATCGTGTTTCCGAGCGGGACAGGCAGGCAGTGCCGCATTGCCGTCCCTCGGTCGTCGGCCGGTTCGGTCGCTGACTCGCTCTGGCCGGGGAGCCATCGGGAGCAGATCCGCCGACCTCCGTGGTCCGACCTTCCCAGCTCCCGTACCGGATAAGTGTGGACCCGGCGTTCACGGCGTAGCGGTGGGTGTTCCGGACTCGTAGGGAGCAAGCGCGTCGGCGACCGTCCGGTTACGGGGGGTGCTCACGTCGAAATGCTCGCCGAGGTCGGCCACGCCGCCGCTCAGCCAGGACAGTTCGAGCCTGTTGCCCTGGGTCAGGTCGTGGTGCATCGATGAAGACATGGTCGCGGGCAGGGTGTCGCAGAAGGCGAGCCGGTCCTCGGCGTACCCGGCGTCGAGGTGCACCCCTGCGGCCCGGCCGACCGCCACAGCCTCCGACATCAGGTCGTGGAGCAGCGCCCGGGAGTGGGGGATTCCGCGGATCACTCCGATGGGCTGGCGCGTGACTGAGGTCGCTCCGGACAACCCGACCAGGAATACGAATTTCTCCCAGATCAGCCGCTGGATGTCGTCGCTGATCTCGGCGTCGATCCCGGCCTCCTGGCAGTGGCGCAGAAACTCCTGGAGCCAGTGGGAGGCATGGCCCACATACTCACCGAACACGAGTTTCTGCATGGTCCCGTTGTGCACGACGATCCCCGGCTCCTGGATGGCCGCGGAGATGTAGCACGCGCCTCCGACGACCGATTCCTTAGGCAGCACCTTACGCAGGGCCTCGTCCTTGTGGACGCCGTTCTGCAGGGAGAGTACTCGGGTGTCGGGCCCGACGACGTGGGCGAGTTGTGCGGCGACGTCTTCGGTGTCCCACAACTTGACGGCTACGATGACCAATTCGACCGAATTCAGGTCGGCGATGGTCGGCACCACTGCGTCCGAGGGAACTTGGAGGTCTCCCAGCGGGCTCCGTACCAGCAGGCCGCGTTCGCGGATCGCCGTCAGGTGCCGTCCCCGTGCAACGAACGTGACGTCGTTGCCTGCGGCTGCGAGACGGGCGCCGAAATAGCCGCCCACGCCTCCCGCACCCACAACTGCGATGCGCATGTGTCTGCCTTTCGCCACTGATCGGTCGAGTGGTGCTGTACCGCGGACGGGTCGGCGGAGAGGTCCTTCCCCGAGGTCCCGCGCTTAGTAACCACCTCACAGGTTACTATGAGTCTCCATGAAGGACAGCGCCGGTCAAACACCGGGTACGCGGGTGACAGCTCGGATTCGTGAACTGCGGTTCGATGCGGGCTCTTTGTCGCTCAATTTCATCGCGACCCTCGGCCGTCGGCCGGTCTCACCGGTCGAACGCCTTGACGGTGTGGAGCGGCTGCGCAGCTGGTGCGCCGGGGTCGGACTGCTGCTGCGCGGTGAGGACGCCACGCCGCAGACCATCGAGTCGCTGCACGCTCTCCGGGCTGCTGCGTACGACATCACCACGGCAGTCCTGCATGGCCGGCGACCGCAGCCGGGCTCGGTCGAACTCGTCAACCGGCGAGCGCAGGCGGAGCCTCCGGTGCCTCGGCTGAGCCTGAGCGCGTCAGGACTGCACGTGGACGAGCGACGTGCGCACCTGTCTGCCGAAACTCTCCAGAGCCTGATCTCCCGCGACCTGATCGCCCTCGTCGGTGATCCGGCTCGCTGCTTGTGTCTACGCGAATGTGACTCGGAGGCCTGTCGGATGATCTACCTCGACACCGGACGCGGAAGGCCGCGGCGCTGGTGCTCGATGCAACGATGCGGCAACAGTGCCAAAGCGGCTCGCCATCGGCGCCGAAACTCAGGTGCCCCGAGCGGGCCCGAGGGGCCCAGCGCTTGATCAGGACTCAGACTTGAACATACGGTGCGCCGATGACTCCCGGCGTCAGGCGATGGCCGGGACGTCCAACTCGAGGCGGGCGAAGCGTTGGGTGCAGTGTGTGAAGGTGCTGATCGATCCAAGGGCCTGGATCTGCAGGAACTTGTCCCGCGTGAAAACCCTGGTTCGGGCTGCTGATCAGGCCGTTTGTCTGCCTGTCGTCAGGCTGCTTGCTGGTACTCCCAGGCTCGGCGGGCCAACCGGCAAGCCGCGTCGCGGGTGTGTCGGCGGCTGGCCCTAGGGTGCCCCCGTGAATGTGGATGATCTTCAGTGGCAGTTGAGCAACCTCGGTGGCGTCCTGCCGCGGATCGTGGACGAGATCCTCGAACGCGGCGGCCTGGAGGCCCTGGTGGAGGCGGCACGGGAGCGTGAGGACTGGTTCTGCGCTGCGGGTGCGGTGCGGGGGTTGTGTGCGGTGGGGGAGTTCGGACGGGCCTGGACGGTGGTGGAGCCGTTCGCGGCTACCGGTTGGCAGCCGGCGGTGCGTGCGGGCGCCGACGTCCTGTTGCGGTGGGGCCGCGTCGACCAGGCGCTGGAGCTGGCGCACCCCAAGAGGCCGCAGGAGAACGCGGTCGACGCGTGGCGGGACTACGCCGAGGCGCTGGTCCGGGCCGGGCGGGTGGACGACGCGATCGGTGTACTCGGCCCGCACCTGCGCGGCGGGCGCGTGCTGGGGACCCTGGTGGAGATGACCGAGGGCCAGGGATGCGACGAGCGGGTGTTGGAGCTGCTGGCCCCGATCGCCGAGCAGTTCCGGCACGACCCGAAGCAGTGCGACGACCTGTGGGGTGTCCTGCCTGCACAGGCCCGGGTCTTGGAGCGGTCCGGCCGGGCGGACCAGGCAATCCGACTGCTCGGTGCGGACATGGCCGCACGCCGGTACGGGCCGCAGAACAACGTCAAGTTCTATGCCGAGCTGCTGGCCCGACACGGTCGGGTCGAGGAACTTCACGCCCTTGCCGACACCCAGAGGTACGCCGCCGTACACCCGTACGTGACGGCCCTGGAGAACCTGGGCCGAGCCGGGGAAGCGGAGGCGTACCTGCGCGACCTCATCGCCGCCAAGCATCCGGGCTGGCACGAGAGCACACTGATGGGACTGCTCATCCGTCAGGGCCGGGTAGACGACGCGATCGAGGCGGTGGAGCACACGTTCGACGACCTCTACGACGGGAACCTTCTCCAGGCGACCCTGATCGTGCTCGCCGACCGGGGCCTACACGACAGGGCCCTTGGACTCACGGAAGGGCGCAGCCCCGAATTCCTGGCGGAGAACGGGGAGTTCTGGCTCCGGTCCAACCGGTGGTGGCTGATGGGAGAGTCGGGACGTGCCAGGGAGGCAATCGCGGAGATCCAGGCGTTGCCGGCCGACAGGGTCGAGGACCGCGAGCTGACCATCGCCTGGCTGCTTGCCCAGGACGGCCGCGTCGAGGAGGCCATCGCCCTCCTACGCCCGTTGCCCGGCGAACGGGCCGCGACCGACCTGGCCGAACTGCTGATCCGGCAGGGCCGCCTCACCGAGGCCATCGCCGTCATCCCCGACGTGGCCGCCCAACGGGAGGAGAAACGACGCCTCCGGGCAGAGCGGTAGAAGGCCGCTTCGTCGACGCCGGCTATGGGTGCGACGACTCATGGACAGGCCCGAATACCGCGCACTTGGAATGACGCTCCCCGCCAGCACCCTGTCACGATCAAACCTGGTCAACCTTTCGGAAGTCACGAGATGGATGGACGCCCACCACGACCTGATGGGCTTGACAGCAGGCGCGATGTTGCTGGCGCTCGGTCTCAAACCCACCGCGACCGAGGATCCGTGGGCTGGGCCATTGGCGATGGTTCTTTTCACCATTGCTCTGGGGCTCGTCATGCTCGGTCTGGTGCTTCAGGCTCGGGGACAGGGCGGTGTCGTTCAACAACTCTGTCCGGTTTGATCACGCGATGCTGGCTGGCAAATGGCCGGTGGCGTTGCGCGCGTGAGGGCAGCGGCCAGCGGGCGTGCTGATGTGTCCGGCGAGAGTGGAACGCTTGGCCCCCTTCGGCTCGCCGCGGAGTGGGGGCGGGTAGCAGTCCAGCAAGCCAGGGTGTCACCTGGAGGCGCTGCCGTTGGCCAAAGGCGGGACAGCCCTTGTCAAGACCATGTGCGGCGGCCGACACCAGCGGCTGACACCAACAAGCACGAACAGCAGCGGTCCGCGCCGGACCTCAGTGGACGATCGACCAAGCCTCGGCGACGGGCGGTCGATGTGGGCAGACCCCTGTGATCGACCTGATAAGGATGAGGACCCAGGTCCAAGGCGCCGTGCCCTCGCGTCCCGATCAGATGGCAGCCGTGGCGTTGTTCACTACAGTGCGGATCACTACCACGACGGGAAACCATGGCGGACTACGAAACTCACGCGAACAAAGCCCAGGAGATACTGGACGAACTCCACCCCAAGACCTTCCAGCGCTCTGAAGCACTCGCCGTCGCCGCTGCCCAAGTCCAAGCGATCCTCGCACTGGCTGCAGCCATCGACCGCCAGAGCCACAACGACGGAGGCGGAGCCAGGTGAGTGTCCAACTGCGTGACAACGACCACGAACCACGCCGTACACAGACGGACAGTCGCGAACCGTTCCAGCAGGTCAGCACCGTAGTTGGCCTGCTCAACCCCGCACCTGAAATGCTTCGGGACGAAGAGCGATCGTGCCACATCCGTCCCAGATCGGGCGGGAACTCACGGGGAATCAGGGTGGGCAGGGGTACGTGCCGCCCGACTCGATGCAAGGTAGGAAACCGCTGGTCGAGCCAGTGATGGCCCAACCTCGCTCCTAAAGCGGTGCTCGCGGGGAGGGCCAGGATCTGCTCAAACTGGGGTGGCTAACGAGTTGGTGCGTGATAGCGGGTGAGGTGTGTCTGGCCTGGTCGTGGCCTGTTTTCAGGCGGTGACGGTGCGGTCGGAGACGAGGCCGGCGATGGCGCGGTAGGTGTCGGGCAGGCGGTCGCGTCGGTGGGTCCAGCGGGCCAGTTGCTTCCAGCGTTTGTGGTCAGCCAGGGCGTGTTCGACCGTGATGCGGTCGGACGAGTGCCCGTGACGGTCACGTTCCCACTGCGCGACCCGACCAGGCAGTGCCCCGGATCGCGGCTTTCTCGGCGGGGTGATGGCCTGGCCGGAGTGGTCGCGGCTCAGGCCGAGGTAGCCGTCGTCCAGGAGGACCTCCACTTCGGGGAAGTGCTGGAAACAGATGGCGATGCCTTCGTTGCGGGCGGCTGTGGCGTCATGCATGCGCCCAGGCCGACTGGACCCAGCTCTCGGACCAATAACCGGCCGGCCCGCCCCTCAGGGAGCGACCCGGCCGTTGCTTGAATAAAACAGACGTCACGTCAGTGGTTTGAGGTCAGCGACTGGTGAGGGCGAAGCCGTCCGCGGTGAAGGCACGCGGCGCGCGCTCGCCGTCGAGCAGCAGCCCGGCGCCGTCGTGCACCTGCACGTGCGCCACGTTGACCCCGCGGCCGGTGTACAGGTTGTCGGTCGCGTAGTGCCAGCGCAGGGTCACCGGGCCGGCAGTGGCGGGTAGTTGGGCGGTCACCTGCCACCAGGCGCGGCTGCCGCCGGACAGCGAGGAGACCGCGCCGGACGGCGCGCCGTCGCCGATGGCGGTGACCGGGACGGTCTGCCATGTGCTGCCGCAGTCGGTGCTGGACTGCAGGGTGAGCAGGTCGTAGTTCGGTTCGGTGTCCACGAAGCCGGTCCAGGTCACCTGGAGCGCCCCGGCGCGCGGCGTGACGGTGGTGGTCAGGGTCGCGGTGCTGGCGTTCGGTATGCCGGAATACCAACTGCGTCCGCCGCCCGGTGCCCGGACCGCCATCGCGTTGGCCAGGCCATCGGCGGCGTCGCGCCGGGCTGGGTTGGTGGAGCCCCAGTTGCGGGTCGGGTGGACTCGGTTGCTGAACTGCAGGGCGATGGAGCGTGACAGGGGGTCGATGACGATGGTGGTCCCGGTGAACCCGGTGTGGCCCATGGTCGCCGTGCTGTCGATGCGGCCCATGTACCAGCGCTGGTCCAGCTCGAAACCGAGGCCGTGCGAGTCGCCGGGGAACTTCTGGTTGTAATTGGTCATCATCCCGGTCACCGACTCCTCGCTGAGGATGCGGTGGCCGGCGTAGATGCCGCCGTTGAGCAGGCACTGTGCGAGCACCGCCATGTCACGTACGGTGGAGAACACGCCGGCGTGGCCGGCGACTCCGTTCATCGCCCAGGCGTTCTCGTCGTGCACCTGGCCCCAGATCAGCCCGCGCTGCGGCTCGCCCGGCCCGATCTCGTACTCTTCGGCGGTGATCCGCGGCTTGAGGGAGGCCGGCGGATTGTACATCGTGTCGCGCATCCGCAGCGGCGCGGTGATGCCCTCGCGCACCAGGACGTCGAGCGTCCGGCCGGTGACCCGCTCCAGCACCAGTTGAAGCGAGAGCATGTTGAGGTCGGAGTAGAGGTAGGTGGAGCCGGCCTCGTACTGCGGCACGGTGTCCAGGACGGCCTGGACGCGCGACGGCAGGTCCGGGTAGGTCCACAGTGCGGGGCTCGGGTCGGCAGGCAGCCCGGAGACGTGGGCGAGCAGCATCTCGATCGTGATGTCGCCCTTGCCGTGGCTCCCGTACTCCGGCAGGTAGCTGACCACCGTGCCGTTCAGGTCCAGGCGTCCGCTCTGGATCTGCTGCATGGCTACGATCGAGGTGAACAGCTTGGACAGCGAGGCCAGGTCGAAGATGGTATCGGTGCGCATCTCGATGCACTGGTCGTCCGGCAACAGGGTGCCCTGCTGGTCGGCGTACCGCATCGCGTAGCCGGCGGCGTTCTCGCCCACCACGACGCCGTCGTGGGCCAGCAGCGTGACCTGCCCGGAATAGAGCGGGTGCCCGGTAGTGGGGTTCGGCACGGTGTAGGCGGCGACCTCGTCCAGCGCCGTCCTGATCGCGGCCGGGTCGAGTCCGACTTCCTCGGGGGTGCCGTCGCGCAACACGGTCCACTCCGGGGCGAACCCGTGCTGGGACTGGTCGAACCGCCCGGCGAACGGCGCTCCCGGGAGCCCGTTGCGGGGTGCGGCGGCCGCTCGGGTGGCCGGAACCAGCGCTGCGGTCACAGTCAGCGGCACGGCGGCGAGGACGGCTCTGCGAGAGAGCATCAGTGGAATTCCCTTCGATTGGCGGAGGTGATTCAGCGTGTCGGATCGGCTGGACGGGTGGCCGACGTCGGTGTGTCACGACATCGGCGGTCCGGTGCGCGGGCTGTACCGCGCGGCGGCCAGGCCCGGCAGATCACTGGTAGAGCAGGTACGGTTCGCGGGCGGGTCGGAAGTCGGCGCCGCTGTCCGGCAGTCGGTCGAGCCGGTCGTCGTACTGTTTCGTGTCGGGCACCAGCACCGTGGCTCCGGCAGCGAGCGACTCCGGCAAATCGAACGCGGCGGCGACGTCGGGGTACCCCGGGTGCAGCCAGACGCCGCCCCCCCCGGCTGCTCAGCCGAGCGGCAGGCGGCGGTGGTGGCGGCCGGCAGTACCGGGTGCCACGGGGTGGGTGCCTCGGCCGACTCGGTGTGCCGGTCCGGGCAGCCGTCGTCGGATCCGAAGCCGGGCGCGAGATCCGGCGTGAGGTCGAGCACCAGGCGGGCGGCCGGGCCGTCCGCTCGGCCGGACCAGGTACGGCAAGGCTCTCTGTCCGCTGCGCCGGGCACCCCGAACTCCGGTCCTGACAGCGGGCGTTGCCCAGGTAGACAGCGGCCGTGCCGAGCGGGGCGGGCCCCGTGGGCCCAGTCGGTGCGTCCTGCGCCCGGACAGTAGTCGCCAGCATGGTTCACCTCCGATGCCCCACGGTGATGAGTCGGTAATTTACCTGCGCGGCACGGGAGATGAAAAGAATTGACCTATCCGGGGCCCATTGATAGGTTGCCGTCGTGAGCATCCGGACGAGCATTCAGTCCCAGGTGGACGAGTATCCGCCTTCGTTGCGCCGGGTGGCGGACGCCGTGCTGGCACAGCCCCGGATCGTGCTCGATCAAACCATCACCGAGTTGGCTCGCACCTGTCAGACCTCGGAGACCAGCGTGGTGCGCTTCTGCCGCAGGATCGGCTTCACTGGCTACGCCCCACTGCGCATCCAGATGGCCGCCGAACTCGCCAACGAGACCGCCCGGTTCGGCGCGGCGGCAGGGTACGGCTCGGACATTACCCCCACCGACAGCCTCGCCGACGCGATCGCCAAGATCAGCACCGCCGAGATCGTCGGCATCCAGCAGACCGCCGACAGCGTCGACCTCGCCCTGCTGGAGCGGATCGTCCAGCGGGTCGCCGCCGCCCGCCGCGTCCTGACTTTCGGCATCGCGGCCAGCAACTCCAGCGCCCGCGACCTTGTACAGAAGCTGCTGCGGATCGACATCGACGCGCTGTCCTTCACCGACGCGCACGAAGCACTGGTGCCGGCCTCCCTGCTCGGGCCGCAGGGGGTCGCGATCGGCTTCTCGCACAGCGGGCGTACCCGGGAAACGGTGGCGTTCCTGCGCGCCGCACGCGAGAGCGGTGCCTACACGGTCGCGGTGACCAACGCCGCGATGACGCCGCTGGAGGCGCAGGCCGACGCGACGCTGCGTACCGCCGTGCGCGAGACCCGTTTCCGCTCCGGCGCGATGGCCAGCCGGATCGCTCAACTCACTATCGTGGACTATCTGTTCGTCGGAGTTGCGCGCTCGGACTACGACCGCAGCGTGGCCGCGCTGGAACGCACCCACGCCGCCGCCCGCACCCTGCGCGACGACCGTTGACCCGTACCGCTTCAAAATGTCTGCACGGCTTCTGACTTGCTGCAATGCCAGTTGATCACCTGCTTGGTGGAACTCGTTGATGAGGCCCGCCACGGCTTGTCGGCCTCCGATCCGGGGCGTCGGGCGGGCCCTGTCTACCAGAGTTGTCCTTGCGCGACCACGACCGTTCCGTTAGCGGTCAACTCGCCCCTCGGACACTCGCTATAACGATACGGAAGCGAGGGCCTCGACCTCACGGTCGCAGTCCTTGTTGTGTGTTCGTAGCCGTTCGTGGGGTCCAGGGCCTCGCAGAGTGGGCCTTTTCTCGGTGTCGACTTGATGTGCGGTGCGATGCCCCAGGACGCCTCAGGCGTCCTCAGCGGAACAGTGGCAAGCCGTTCACGTGGGCCAACCGTCGACCGGATCATCGACCGCATCTGTCGCTGCTGTTCACGCATCCTCGAAGCGGCTCAATAGGGTTTCGCCGATCGCGCTGCTTGCGCTGTTTGTCATCGGCTCCTCGGGCGGAAGGCGTTCCCCGCGGAGCTCGGCGACCATGATCGCGTCCTCGGTGGCACGTGATAGGAAGCGGATTGCTTCGCGTAACTCCGCACGGCAGGAGCACTCGTCATCAGCGATAGCCTGTGCGCGCCGGAAGTCTTCTCTCGCTGCCTTCACCATGCTCTCTTCGCATGAGTCAGCGACGGCGGCCAGGATTCCTCCTGGCTGTGCGTACTCGCGTTTCCCCTCCAAGGACGTCCACGGCAACCTACGCAGCCCGGTAATCCCGCTCACTGGGTCGACTCCTCCCTGTCGGCTTGGCCCCCCGTGCCGTAGCCCTGCATCGGGGGTCTCGCCTTCGACTATACGCGCATACGCGTATTCGCGGTCGCGTGAAGGCGAAGATTCGCGCACGCTCACAGCATGGATCTTGACCGGAGCAAGCCCGTATGGCCGCAGGTAGCTGATGAACTGCGCAGGCGGATCGATGCCGGCGTGTACCCGAAGGGTGAGCGATTTCCCGCTGTCGTGACCCTCGCTACTGAGCTCGACGTAGCAGCCTCGACCGTGCAAAAGGCGGTGGCTGCCTTGCGTACAGAGGGGCGTCTCTACACCCTGCTCGGGCAGGGCAGCTTCGTGCGCTGACTGCCGCGCGACGCGCAGGAGAGCGCGCCGACGGCAGTTGCCCCACTTCACTCAGTGCCGACTCGTAATCTCGGCGGCCACTGCCCCTGCTGTTGCGGGCCTCCAACTGGCATGCCACCCCCATCTTGGTGCCGACGGCCCCGCTTCCGTGCCGCCGCGCCAGATCGTGCGCCGAGGCGGCAACAGCGCGGTGCGCCGCCGCCGACATGCTGAGCGAGGGCTCGCCACTGCCGGACCTCAGGACGCGGTCGGCGGCTGCTCAGAGACCGTTGTCGGTCACCACGGTTCCGTCCTGGACGACATAGCCGATGTTCTCGGGGCGCGCCAGAAAGCCGATGTCGGTCAGCGGGTCCCCGCGCAAGACCACCAGGTCCGCCAGGAAGGGCGGCCGCGACGGCGAGCCATACAGCGGCCGCCCTGCACTCCCTGTACGAGGTTCGTATGACCGGCGCGGAACTCGATACGTTCGCGTTCGAGTGGGCTCGCAGGGCCAGGCAGGCCGCATTGTCCCTGAACAACTTCGTCCGCTGCCGACCATGCGAGCCCGACCACGGTCACGATGGGGACACAAGAGCCGCGGTCGGCCCGACCACTGCCCCAACCAGGCCGCGGGAGCGACTGATCGCCGCAGCGGCCGGTGGGGGTGTGGCAAGTGGGTGGCGGTGAGCGTGCTTATGTGCCCACCGGGAGAGCAGTGCACGATGCGGGCTCTGCGCTGCGCAGCGGCGTCAGTCATGGAGCTGATTGCGCACGATCTCTGGACTGCGCATCCCAAGCCGATGTCCGCTCGCCTGTCTGCGCAATCGCCTGCACATGGCCGATTGCGCAGGCTCTGGATCTATTGCGCAGCCGTCCGCGCGGACATTCGTTTCTTCCGCTGCGCAGCGGCGGGTGCGTATCTGCTTGTGGAGCGGGCCGGATCCGCTTGGTGGGACCCGGCCACGAACCCAGCCACGGCAGTCCAGTGCGCAGAGTTGGGGGGCGCCACCGTTGGCGGGGGTGTGGCTGACGGTCTGGTCGCGGGCGGGGGGTGAGCTGCGTCGGCGTCGGCGCCGCACGTGCTTCCTCGCGCGGCAGCACCGCCGCCCTCAGCCAGCCCTCCGTCGGCCGCGTCGACAGGCGTGAGGTGTCGCCGAGTCGGGCCGGCTGGGGCCGGAGGCCGCGGGTGCGGTCACCTCCGTTCACAAGGGAGGTGAAGGGGCGCTGCCTGTTCCCTGGTGTGCAAGACGGGCGGGAGGCATGCTCGGCCCGGCCGGCTGCGCGCTTCATCATGGTCATGCTTGAGTGCTGCGAGGGTGCTGCCACCCTCGCAGTATCTGCGCGCACCCGAAAGAGTGACGTCGCAGTTCCGGCCCGACGGGTCGGCGGCGTAGTTTTGGTAGAGGTCGCTTGGGATCTGTGGCGCCAACTCATGCGTTGACTGGCGCGGACTCTGTTGCACCATCTGCTGACCTCGGCCGCTGGTAGGTCCTCGAATACTGCAGGTCAGGCGGCGAATTGGTCATGGTCGGGGAGCTGACATCCCTTCTGCTGCCGCTGCTCCCTGCCCGAATGATGTATGAAGAGAGAAGGCGGGGGCGGGCGTCGTCGGCGCGGCGGCATCGGGGATCGGCCCGGGCGTTTGGGTTGCGCGTCGGGCGGGCCTCCGCGCTTCGGCGCTGACGCGCCGGGGGTGCTGGCCGGTCCGGGTGATCCGCCTGCTGACTGCGTGGCGGGCTCTGCACGTGCCGATAAGCATCCGGTCTGGTCACGCGGCTTGTTGGTACTCGTGAACGGTTCTGCCGAACCGGTCTCGTCGACGGATTTCCAGATGTCTGATCTGTGCTGGTTCGTTGATCGGGCGGGGGAGTGGCCGGAGCGGAGCGGCTTGACCGCGGGCTCGGTGTGGTCGCTGCCTGTTGTAAAAGTTCTCGAACTCACCGGGCGCATGGAGGAGGTGGCTTTGGTTCCAGATCAAGGTGCGGTCCAAGAGCTCGTGCCTACAGGTCTGTATCCAGTGATCCGTGAGGGAGTTCATCCGCGGTATGTGGATGGCGGTGGTGACGACCTTCAGGCCGGCGTCGGCCAGTAGGGCGTCGAAGGCGGCGGTGACCTTCCCTGTGAGGCTCGGAAAGTCATCGCCGCAGGTCAAGCGGCATACCGATACTCGTTGATGGCACCACCGAGGATGCGCGTGCGCAGGAGTCTGTGGCC
>NZ_JBSFJX010000198.1:0-14397 GCF_053598275.1 Streptomyces sp. NPDC001156
AGCTGAGGTTCCAGGCGGTGCCCGCGCGGCGAACACAGCAGGTGTGCCCAGGCAGGCGTACCGGCGCGATGACCTGTCGGCCGGCTACCGACTGGCCCGGGCCAAGCTCGCCGAAGCCGCGGCTACCGCGGCCGCGGCGAAAGACCACCGCGCCCGACGCATCGCAGAACGCATCGTGGGTAATCACGGTGCCAACCTCACGGTCGAAGACTGCGACATTCGCACCTGGTACCGGCTGTGGGGCAAAGCCTTGCAGGCCACCACACCCGGCCGGCTCATCACCGCCATCGGCCGCGAGTGTGAGAAGGCCGGCGGCCGCCTGCTGCGCGCGTCGACGTCCACCACGAAACTGTCGCAGACGTGCCTGTGCGGCGCACAGGTGACCAAGACGCTCGCCGACCGTGTCCACCGCTGCACCTCCTGCGGCCTCGTCGCCGACCGGGACATGGTCTCCGGTGCCCTCGCCGCGCACGTCCGGCTCACCAATCCTGACGACCCCAGCACCGCGGGCCTGGACACCGTCCAGGCCCGCATGACACAGATAGTGTTCGCACAAGGGCTGCAAGAAGCCCTGTCGAGTCAACCGCAGCGCGGTGCCCGCCTCGCCCGGGGCCGCACCCACGCGGCAGCCCACACCCCCGGACTTCCGGGGCCACGGGCCTCTGCTCGGCAAAACACCACCGACCGGTACCGGCCCACCCCGAATGAGACCCGACCCGCGCGCAAGCGGCACAAGGCCCACGTCGGAACAGCCGCCCCAGTAGGAAACGCACCGCCCACAAGCGGCGCACCCGAACAGGAACTGGTCGGACGGCATCCCATCACGGGATGACTCTTAGGTAGGCGAGGTGGGTGCGCACGGTGTTGAGGATGCTTTCGAGCTCTTCGAGTTGTTGCTCGGTGAGTGCGTCGGCGAAGTAGTGCTTGACGGCCCGCAAGTGCGGTGCCGAGGCCAGGTCGGAAGGACCGCAGTCCGTCATCGGTGATCGTGACGGACCGCGCCTCGACTGTCTGTGGGGCACTCCTCGCGGCGGACGAGTCTCCGACGCTCCATGCGGCCAAGGTGGTGCGAGAGCCGGCTGCGCTGCCAGCCGATGGCGTCGGCGAGTTCGGAAGAGCGCAGGTGGTGCCCTGCAGCCTCACTGAGCGTGAGCATCACTAGATAGTCGCCCCGGGAGAGGCCGACCTGTTGGAGTTGCATGGTCAGCCGTCGGCTTAGCTCCTCCATTGTGTCTATGAGGGAGCGCCACACCGTGAGCTGCCTGGCTGGCAGGGGCCGCGTTGCGGGTCCGGCGCTCGGCGTTGTCGTGTCCATAGTTTTCATGTCCACCTCATTAATTGACGCGTCAAGCATATTGCGTATGCTTGACGCGTCAATTACTTGGAGGTGCGCTGTGGGAACGTACGGGTCGCACCCGATCGTCATCGGGATCGACAGCTACGTAGACATCACCTCGGATGACGAGGGGCGCCCGCTCGACCCGGCCCGAGAACACCTGCGCGCTCGTCGACGAGGGGCATCCTGGCCGAGGTCTCTGGGCTGGACTTCTTTGGGCTGGGGGAGCACCACGTCGAAGAGATGCCGCTGTCGGCTTCGGCTCTGGTGCTCGCCGCAGTCGCAGCCCGAACCTCGCGGATCCGGTTGGGTTCGGCGGTGACGGTGCTGAGCTCCGACGACCCGGTTCGTGTGTTCCGGCGATATGCGACGCTCGATGCGCTCTCGAACGGGCACGCGGAAGTGATCGTCGGCCGCGGGTCGAGCAAGGTTGTTCCCGTTGTTCGGCTTCGACCTCGCCGACTACGACCGGCTGTTCGAGGAGAAGTTCGAACTGCTCGCCGCGCTGCGCTCGGAGCGGCCGGTCACCTGGTCGGGTACGACGCGTGCGACGCTGGCCGGGCTCCAGGTGTTCCCGCGCACGGCCTCAGGGGCGCTTCCGACATGGATCAGTGTCGGCGGCACGCCGAGTCGATGGTCCGGACGGCGCAGTACGGGTCCAACCCCATGCTCGCGATCATCGGCGGCAACCCCGCCCGGTTCACCCGGCATGCCGAGCTCTTCCGACAGCCCACGGCACACCTCGGGCACGGCGCGCGGCCGATGGGCATTCGCGCACCCGAACACGTCGCCGCGACCGACGACCAGGCGGCCGAGCAGTACTGGCCGTTCCTCGAGACCTTCCTGCTGCAAGCGCGCTACGAGGGTGACCCCCCACCCGGGAGTTCAACAAGCACGAACTGACCTACGGCTTTCTCGATGTGGGTTCGCCCGAGACGGTAGCCCGCAAGATCATCAAAGTCATGCGAGTGCTGGGCGCAACCCAGTTCGCCCTCACGTACGGCCTGCACCCGATGCCGGGCTCGCACCTCATGGAGAACATCCGGCTCTTCGGCGCCGAAGCCGCTCCCCGCGTCCGGGAGGCGCTCGCCTCCGGACCACAGCACGTTCAGGGCGCGCTCGCGAGCGCGGACTCCTGAATCACCGACCGCACCGTTCAGAAAGGTGGACCACCATGGAATTCGGGATCTTCGGAGTCGGCGATGTCACCCGCGACCCGATCACCGGCCACACTCCCAGCGAGGGGGAGCGCATCAACTCGATCGTGCGCACCGCCCAGCGCGCGGAGGAGGCCGGTCTGGACGTCTTCGCCATTGGCGAGCATCACAACCCGCCGTTCATCCCGTCCTCACCGACCACGCTGCTGGGGCACATCGCGGCCATAACCGAGCGGATCACGCTCAGCACGTCGGTCACCCTCATCACCACCAATGACCCGGTGCGCATCGCCGAGGAGTACGCGATGCTCCAGCATCTCGCCAAGGGCCGGGTCGATCTGGTGGTCGGGCGCGGCAATACCGTCCCGGTCTACCCGTGGTTCGGCCAGGACATCCGCCACGGCCTGCAGCTCGCGCTGGAGAACTACAACCTGCTGCACCGGCTCTGGCGGGAGGATGTCGTTGACTGGGAGGGCAACTTCCGTTCCGCCCTGCAGGGGTTCACCTCGACCCCGCGACCGCTCGACGACGTCCCGCCGTTCGTCTGGCACGGCTCCATCCGCACCCCCGAGATCGCCGAGCAGGCGGCCTACTACGGCAACGGCTTCTTCGCCAACAACATCCTCGCCCCCTACGGGCACTTCGAACGACTCGTCGACTTCTACCGGCAGCGCTACGCCCACTACGGTCACGGAACCCCCGAGCAGGCGATCGTCGGGCTGGGCGGCCAGGTCCACATCGCCAAGAAGTCGCAGGACGCGGTCAAGGCGTTCCGTCCCTACTTCAACGGCTTTCCCATGTTCCGCGGCCACTCGCTCGAGGAGTACATGAAGACCACCCCGCTCTCGGTCGGCAGCCCGCAGGAAGTCATCGACAAGACCATGGACTTCCGGGAGCGCTTCGGCGACTACCAGCGCCAGCTGTGGAACGTTGACGGTATGGGCCTTCCCGTCGAAGCCGCCCTCGAGCAGATCGAGCTCCTTGGCACCGAGGTCGTGCCCGTGCTCCGTAAGGAGATGGCCGCGCTTCGCGCGCCCGGCGTCCTCGAGGCCCCCACTCACGCGAGCCGGGTCAAGGCGAAGTACGGCGACGCGCAGCCCCGGCAGCCGCGCCCGAACCCCAACCGCGGCGACAACGTCGCCGGCACCTCGCCGTACCAGGACAGCGACCCCGCCCTCACTGCCCGCATCCCGCAGGTCGGCTGAGCCATGACCAACACACACAGCCCGCTCTCCCTGGTGGTCGTCAGCGCGGGGATCAGCGACCCCTCCTCGACCCGCCTGCTTGCCGACCGCATCGCGCACAAGACCGTCAACTCGCTTCAAAAACAAGAACGTGCGGTCGCGACCAAGGCCATCGAACTCGGCCCGCTCGCCGTCGACATCGCGCAGGCGATCGTCTCCGGGCACCCCAGCGAGCGCCTGCAGGCGCAGATCAAGGGGCTGGCCGCCGCGGACGGTGTGATCGCCGCCACCCCCGTCTACACCGCAGGCGTGAGCGGCCTGTTCAAGTCGTTCTGCGACGTTCTCGACACCGATCTCATCGTCGCGAGACCAGTCTTGCTGGCCGGGACGGGTGGCAGCCCCCGGCACGCACTGGTCATCGAGGACCAGCTTCGCCCGACGCTGTCGTACCTGCGTGCACTCACCGTTCCCACGTCCCTCTACGCCGCGCCCGAGGACTGGAGTGCGCCGGCGCTGGGAGAGCGCATCGACCGCGCAGCAACGGAGCTTGCAGCTTTGATGACCAGCGGAGTCGGCAACACGATCGCCGACCAGGCCTGGGCCGGCTACCAGCACCGCTTCGGCGGGAACGCCACGCGCGCCGAGCAGACCGCCGCCGACATCGACTTCGACTCACCACTCATGAGACTCGCCGCCGGCGGCACCCCGATCCGCAAGGACCACACGTCCGGCTCCTGACCCCAACAAGGGGAAAAGCGGAGCCGGTGAACCTGACGCAACGTTGAGATTGTCGCCGGAAGAACGGTGCAGCGCCAACTGCGTCGGGCTGCGTCCGTAGGTGCGGCGCCGTCGCACGTCATCGAGGCGCAATGATGTGGTGCGCTGGCCCCCGTGCCTTGGCTGGCCCGTCCGAACCTTCGTATGTGGGCTGCGGCGACACCAGAACTGCTCGACCAGGCCAGCTCACCCATGGTCCCGGCCGAACGACGAGGACCGTGACAGCCATGCCGCACTCGGGTACGGCTCGTTGGCCTCCTCCCGCAGCCCCTCGACTCGACGCCGTGCGGCGAGCTCGTGCTGTTCCGACGACATCCGCGCCCCCAGAAGCAACGACCCGACACACACCCCTCCCACGAAACGACCGCTCTCATCCCCGACCAGCAAAACGCGTAGATCACGTCCGGAAAGACAGACTCTGCACCCGCCCCGACCAGACCGGGGCGGCACGGAAGGAACCACGCCCATGTACCCCACCGCCGCCATTCTCAGCTCGCTCCTCGCCCTTGTGGCCCTGACCGCGGGCGCGCCCAAGATATTGCTGAAGGGCGCCGAGTCCGCAGGCCTGCAGTCCCGCATGGGACTGAGCGCGCACCTGGTCCGCTTCATTGGGCTGGCCGAAGTCGCAGCGGCCGGCGGCCTGATCGTGGGGCTCTTCTGGCAGCCCCTGGGCATCGCGGCCGCTATCGGCTTCGCACTCACGATGATCGGAGCCGTGGGCTTCCACGCCCAGTGCGGCGACTACGCCACGCCCGACACGCGGAAGAAGGCCATCGCCCCCATCGTGCTCACCCTGTTCTCCGCTGCCACCGCCGTTGCCCTCAGCCTGGCCATCTGAGCCCGCCCCGAGCGATATCGACGAGGCACCGTCATCCCTGCACCGCCGGATCTCATCTGAGGTCTGACAAGACCCGGAGGCCGCACCTGCCCTGACTGTATCGGCCGCGCTTCCGGCCCCCCACCCGGCTGCCGGCGAGGAGTACCGCACATGCTTCGTCGACGTGGCGGTGCCTCGGCGGTTGGGATTGACGTAAGACTCAGGTCGCTGTCCGTGGGATGACCGGACGACGGCCTGTTCGCGCCGCACCGTGGGGACGGGGCGGCGCACCTGGGCCGGGTGAGGTTCCTCCTGAGCGAAGAGGAGCCCCACCCGGCTGCAGGCGAACAGAATCTCCAGTTCGAAACCCTGGAACAATCGGTAGCAGACCGAGATCCTCAGTTGGGCGATGAGACGTCGGGCCCGGTGTTCGGGCGAGAATCGGCGGTGGGCCCAGTCGGCGCCCAAATCCCGGTAGGGCACCTGGTCGTGGACGATGTGCCAGTAGGCGATGATGATGTCGTGCCGGGTGGGCCCCGATGGCTTTGAACCCTCCGGCCCTGCCCTTGATCTGAGCGTGGTGGGCGGCCAGGTAGGTGCCCTTGGTCCGAGCGGCTCCCCAAGCGGCCTCGGTGAGGGCCTGCTTGAGCCAGCGTGATACCGGACGCGTGCGCCCCGGGCGGCCTTTGCCGCCGGAGGCGTTGTTGCCCGGGCAGATGCCGGCCCATGAGGCATCACGCCGGGCTGGTTGTCGGCCCGGTCTGTGTTGCGTGCCAGCTCCCGCAGCGCGGGTAGGGCCGCTGTCGATCCGCTGGCCATGGTGGGGTTCAGTGCTCGTCGAGCATGCTGCGGGTTCGCGCTTACGACTCGGTCGGCGATAGCTGATCGCGGATAGGCCGTGACATGAGGACGGCCGCACAGCGGGGGAACCTCAGACCAAGAAGTGGGCCCGTGCGGCCTTGTCCCATCCCGCCTTTACCGGCTCTCCTGCCGTATTGCCAGATCGGGCAAGCCAAGTCTTGAGCGTGGGCAAGCCCCTGCGTGCGGCGGTCCTGCCCGCTTGCCCGGTCTGCTGGGACTGGTCGCTCGGGCTGGGGTGTCGGCGATAGGTGCCCAGGCCGCATCAGCGCGGCGCTCAGGTCAGGTCCACTGGCCGGGAGGGCCAGGCGGGCACGATCTCGGAGTAGTCGCCGATCCGCCCAGGGAACCTTGGCGTGCGTTTCTCCAGGAAGGAGGTCACCCCCTCGGTCGCGTCCGGGCTCTGTCCGAGATGGAAGATCGCCTGCGAGTCGAGGCGGTGTGCCTCCCAGGGCGTCGTTGCGCCGAGCATGGACCACAGCATCTGGCGCGCCAGCGACACCGACACGGCGGAGGTGTTCTCGGCGATCTCGGCGGCGAGGGAGTGCGCGGTTGGCAGCAGCGTGTCGACCGGTATCACCCGCGACACCAGTCTTCCGGCAAGCGCCTCCTCGGCGTCGAATACACGGCCTGTGGCCACCCACTCCATCGCCTGCGAGATCCCCACGATGCGCGGCAGGAACCAACTGGAGGCGGCCTCCGGCACCAACCCGCGGCGGGTGAAGACGAATCCGAACCGCGCGGTGTCACTGGCTAGCCGGATGTCGGCCGGCAGGGTCATGGTGGCACCGACACCGACGGCCGGCCCGTTGATCGCGACGATCACTGGCTTCTGCGACGCAGCGATGCGCAGCGACACGTAGCCGCCGGCATCGCGCAGCACCCCGCCGACCGTCCCGAAGGCCGCGCGCTCGGCCGCCCTGACCTTGTCGTTGGCATCGAACGTGGCCGATCCGCGTCCCAGGTCCGCGCCCGCGCAGAACCCGCGCCCCGCCCCGGTCAGCAACACGACACGTACGTCGTCGTCGGCGTCGGTGGCATCGAAAGCCGCGACCAGTTCCCGGGCCATCGTGGTGGTGAAAGCGTTGAGCCGGTCAGGGCGGTTGAGGGTGATGACGGCAACACCGTCACTCACGTCGAACAATATCTCGGTGGTGTCTGCCATCGACGACCTCACTCTGCTTCCGGGCGCTGGTCTGGCGGGGCCGGTTTCCATGGCCTCGAGGGTCGCTATGCGCCGTTGATGGGTGCCGGCAGTCCGGTGGTCGGCCGGCGGCAAGGATTTCGCCCGTCGCTGGCAACTCCCACGCGCACCCGATCGATCCCAGTCACCCGCGGTACGGCAGGGCCTTCCCGACGCTATGGGCACCCGTGCGGGACCGTCCAACATCAACCAGCCGCGCGATTGATACCCGTTGCTGACATAGACGCCGCGGACAGGGGGTACGGCCCTCGGCCGAGGAGAGCGCGACGGACGTCGTGTGAACACCCCTATGTGCTGGAGCGGGGCAAACCGCCGCCCCCGCCCAGGTGGCGCTGGCTGGCGCATTGGTCCGCTGCCTGGATGGCACCCGGCGAAATTATGCCCGGTAGGGATATCAATCACAGAGCACATTGGTTTTGGACAGCTCGCCGAGGCCGCCCTAGGGTTGTGGCACCGTGCAGGTCGCGAACACGTCGGTGCGTCAGACGTGACAACCGCTGCAGCAGATACCGTAGCCGGCGGGTTCTCCCCCCATGCTGCCGACGTTTTCTCTGCCTGGAAACAATTCCGGTTGTCCCCTTCCGGAAAATATTCATCGGCTGTTATCGACACAAGGGAGTGTTGGAAGATGGCAAAGGAGTTCGACGTAGAAGTTCCCGTCCTGATTGTCGGTGGGGGTGGCGCAGGGCTGACTTCCTCGATTCTCCTGTCCCGTCTCGGGATCGAGTCCTTGCTGGTGACCCGCTACCCGAGCACGACGCGCTTGCCGCGGGGGCACATCCTCAACCAGCGCAGCATGGAGATCTTCGCCGACATGGGCGTTGCCTCCCACATCCGGGCACAGGGCACCCCTCCGCAGAATATGAGGGGCCTTGGGTGGTACTCCGGACTCGCCGGCGGCGGCCCGCAGGACGGCCACGGACGCCGCATCGGGTTCATCGAGGCATGGGGTGGGGGCTACGTCGACCCGGACTACGTCGGCGCCAGCCCCGAGCCCGCGACCAACCTGTCCCTGCTGCGGGTCGAGCCCATCCTCAAGGAGCAGGCGGAGCAGTACCCCCAGGCGACCGTCAGTTTCCACCACGAGCTGGTGGACCTGGAACAGGACGCCGACGGGGTGACCTCCACGATCCTCAACCACGACACCGGCGAGACCTACACCGTCCGGTCCTCCTACCTTCTGGGAGCCGACGCCGGAAAGACCGTGGGGGAACTGGCCGGCATCAAGCTCAGCGGCGCGCACAAGATCCAGAAGCTGATCAACTTGTATGTGTCGATGGACCTTTCGCCGTATCTGGCGGAGGCGGATGACGCGGTCATGATGTGGGTCTTCAACCCCGAGTTCCCGCAGCATCTGGACTGGGGTGGGGTGCTGGTGCCACAGGGCCCGGAGTGGGGTCGCAACTCCCGGGAGTGGGTGCTGCACGTCTCTGGGGCGGACCTCGACGCCTCGCAGCCGGAGAAGATGCTGCAGTGGGGGCGCGAGGCGCTGGGCATCCCCGATGTCGACATCGAACTGCTCGGTGTGGGGGAGTGGTGGATGGAGAGCATCCTCGCCGACGACTTCCGCTCAGGCAGGGTGTTCATGCTCGGTGACGCCGCGCACAAGGTTTCGCCCACCGGCGGACTCGGCCTCAATGCCGCCGTCCAGGACGCCTACAACCTGTGCTGGAAGCTCGCCGCCGTTCTCGCCGGCCGCGCCGGGGGCGACCTGCTCGAGACGTACAACATCGAGCGGCGCCCGGTCAACCAGGCCAACATCGTGACCTCCACCAAGGCCGCCTACAGCCACGCCGGAATGGCCGAGGCGATGGGCGTATCGCCGGACAAGACCGTCGAGGAGAACTGGGCCGCGCTGCGCCTGTTCTGGGAGGACGGTCCCGGTGCGGCCGAGCGCCGGCATGCGCTTTCCCAGTGGCTGGGCAACCGGACACTGGAATACCACCAGCTCAACACCGACTACGGATACGCCTACGACTCCGCCGCGATCGTCGGCGACGGTACCCCCGCACCGGTCCCGGTGGACGACATCCGTCTCTACCAGCCCAGCACCCGGCCTGGGCACCCCATGCCGCACGCCTGGGTGGAGCGCGCCTGCGATCGGGTGGCCCTGCGCGAACTGATCCACGGTGGGCACTTCGCCCTCATCGCCGGCGAGGACGGTCAGGACTGGGTGGAGGCCGCCACCAAGATCGCCGACCAGCGGAAGCTGCCGCTGCGAGCGGCCAGGGTCGGCCTTGGCACGGTGGACTTCGTCGACATTCGGTTGGCGTGGCTGAAGCAGCGGGAGATCTCCGACACGGGCGCGGTGCTGGTCCGTCCCGACGGGCATGTCGCGTTCCGCTCCATCGCATCGGTCGACGACCCGGTAGCCGTGCTCTCCGGCGCCTTCGACCAGATCCTGCACACCGCTGGCGCCGAGTGACCCTCGCCCGCTGATCGCCGAGCGGCACGGATTCCCCCGGGAATGTGTAGCCGAAAGATATCAATCACCGTCTACTTCGTATCAGCCGCTTGCTTCAAATGCAGCTAAACTGCAGTGCGGTGCGGCGGGGGTGGGGTTCGTTTGCCCCTTCGGAAAGCATAGCCGGAGCCCGGATCAGTCACGTGTCCCGAGCCCGTGACGCATGAATCTCCCTAAAACGAGGCTTCCGACCGGGGATCATCCCGGGTGACCCTGTGAGCATTTCTTTCTCAGTTGTTTGAGGAGTCCGATATGTCCTTGCATCGTCTAACCGATATCACCATGGGTGTCCCGAACATCGCCGAGACGGTTGAGTTCTATACCCAGTTCGGCCTCCTGCCGCAGCCGTCCAACGATCCGAACGAGCACTGGTTCGGGACGGTGGACGGTGGTCCGCGGCAGCTGAAGATCGTCCACGCTCCCGTGCGGCGGCTGCTCTCTTTGGGGATCGGCGCAGAGGACCCGGACGATTTCGGCCGGATCGGTGCGTCACTCCAACGTCTCGGCGTAGAGAGCCGGATCGACGGCGAGCAACTCACCACCAACGAACCGATCACCGGTGTCAAAGTGACCGTGTCGGTCGCGCCCCAGGTGCCGGCCAAGCCGGCCGCGCAGCCGCACTTGCCCAACTTCCGTGCACCGGCTCTTCTGCGCACGGACCCGGCACGTCCCCGCAAGCTCGGCCACATCATGATCGCATCGGTGGAGTCGGCGACGACCCAGAAGTTCTTCACCGAGGGCCTGGGCTTCAAGCTCAGTGACGAGATCAAGGACGCGGCCACGTTCATGCGGTGTTCCACCGACCACCACAACGTCGTGGTCGGTCACGGGCCGGTGAACTACATGCACCACACCTCCTGGGAGCTCTCCGACGTCGATGAGATCGGCCGCGGGGTGAGGGCCGCCCTGGAGGGCCACCCCGAGCGGCACACCTGGGGCATGGGGCGCTTCTGGGTCGGCGCGAACTACTTCTACTACCTGCGTGATCCTGCGGGGAACATGACCGAGTACTACTCCGACATGGACGAGATCACCGATGACCAGGTGTGGAAGCCGGGGGTGTTCGAGCCGGGCAGTCTGTGGAGCCCGGCGATGCCGCCGTCGCTGATCCGGCCCGACGACCTCGCCGAGCTCATGGCCGACTCGCACTGAACCCCGATCGGTCGACCGTGGACGAAGACGGTCACCGCCCACCCGCACCGTGCCCTTGCCGACGGCCGCGGACGGTGGGTCCCGCCACGCACGGCAGCGAGCGGGCTGTGCACCGCGCTGCCCGGGACAGGGCTCTGACGAAGCGGCACCACAGTGCACGGTCACACGCAAGGTCGTCCGGCCCCACGCACCGGACTGCGGAGCCCGAAACGATGCAGACCACCACAAGGAAGGACGCGCCCATGCCAGTCACCAGTGAGGCGTACATCGTGAGCGCCGTACGTACGCCTGTCGGGACCCACAAGGGCGCGTTGACAGGTGTGCACCCTGCCGATCTCGGAGCACACGTACTGCGCGCTGTCGTCGAGCGGGCCGGTGTCGACCCGTCGGCGGTCGAAGACGTCATCATGGGGTGCGTCACCCAGCTGGGATCTCAGTTCGGCGACATCGCCCGCACCGCGTGGCTCTCGGCGGGTCTGCCGGAGAGCGTGCCCGGCGTGACCGTCGAGCGACAGTGCGGATCCTCGCAGCAGGCGCTGCATTTCGCCGCCCAGGCGGTGATCTCGGGGACCCAGGACCTCGTGATCGCCGCCGGGGTGGAGAACATGGCGATGGTGCCGATGAACGCGAACACCATCGTCCTGAGGGAACTCGGCACTCAGCGGCGAGGCGAGGGATGGGCGAGACGTTACGGCGACCAGGAGATCTCACAGTTCCGCGGGGCCGAGCTGATCGCCGAGAAATGGGGCTTCAGCCGCGAGGACATGGAGAGGTTCGCCGTGGAAAGCCACCGGCGGGCGGTGCGGGCGATCGACGAGGGCCGCTTCGCAGGGCAGATCGCCCCCCTCGCCGGCGTCGAGACCGACGAGGGCGCGCGCCGGGACACCTCGTTGGAAGCCATGGCGAAACTGCGGACGATCCGGGAAGGCGGAGCGCTCACGGCGGCGGTGTCCAGTCAGATGTCCGTCGGCGCCGGCGCACTGCTCGTCGCGTCCGAGCAGGCCGTTCGCACGCACCACCTGACACCGCTCGCGCGCGTGCACACTCTCACTGTGGTCGGCGACGACCCCGTCTATATGCTCACCGGCCCGATCCCGGCGACCGCGGCCGCGCTGGCCCGCTCCGGCCTGAGCATCGACGACATCGATCTGTTCGAGGTCAACGAAGCCTTTGCGTCCATCCCGATGGCCTGGGCGCACGAGACTGGGGCATCGCTGGAGAAGACCAACGTCAACGGTGGTGCGATCGCGCTCGGGCACCCCCTGGGAGCCACCGGCGCGATCCTTGCCACGAAGCTCGTACATGAGTTGCATCGCACCGGTGGCCAGTACGGGCTGCAGACGATGTGTGAGGGCGGCGGACAGGCGAACGCCACCGTCTTCGAGCGTGTCTGACGCCGGATCCCGCCCCTCCCGTGTCCGCAGGCGCCGCCCGCGAGAGCGACCACGACCAGGTGCAGCCTTCGGCATACCGAGCCGAGCAGAGTCCTGCCGGCCGCCGGAGCGGTACAGCCCTCGAATCGGTCGGACATGGTGGCAGACCAGGCCGGCGCGTAATCCCCGCTGCCCACGTGTACGGACCTTGTACGGGGCGGGACCAAGGCGGGCGTCGTAAGGCCGGGGTGCGGAGAACCTCGACTCGTCGACGACCTGGAATTCACTGAAATCGGATTGACTTAGGAGGCCACCCCCATGGAGAAGACCCAACAGGTGATTCAGGTCCACCCGGACCTGCCGTTGAGCCTGACGAAGGCCGGTGTCGGCAAGCCCGCCCTCGTCCTGCACGCGGGTCATGGTCCCAGCACTGCCGCCCCGATCGTCGAGCACTTCGCGCGTGATCACCAGGTTCTGGCACCGACCCACCCCGGCTGGGATGGGACCCCCCGGCCGGACTGGTTCTCCGGTGTCGACGACCTTGCCCTCACCTACCTGGACCTGCTGGAGGACGAGGGGCTGACCGACGCCACGGTCGTCGCCACCTCCTTCGGTGGCTGGATCGCCTCCGAACTGGCCGTTCGCGACCGGGGTCAGCGCATCGGCCGCCTGATCCTCATCGACGCCGCCGGGTCCGCTCCCTCAAGGGTGCCCCCGCCGGGAGACCCGATGCTGCCCGATGACGACCTCCTGAAGACCATCCTCACCTACGGCGGGCCGCTCGTGTGGGACCCGAAACTGCTCCGCCGCCTTCCGCGCGTCAAGATCCCCGTCCTGGTGCTCTGGGGCGAGGACGACGACGTGGTCACCGCCGAGGAGGGCCGGATCCACGCCGAGGCGTTCGCCAACGCTCGATTCGAGCTCATCCCCAATGTGGGCCACATGGCGGTGCGCGACAACGCGGAGGAGGTCTTCTCCCGCATCGACGCCTTCCTCGCGGAGAACCCATCCTCCGGCACGTCAAGGTGAAGGCTGGGGCGTCCACGGACGATCCGTCCCTCACCGATTACTGGGCGAACCGGCGCCGCAAGAAGGCGCCTCCCGTCATGGACAAGACCAGCGTCTCTGATTAGCTAAGCGATCCTGAGTTGGATTGAGTTTCCGGGATCGTTTCCCACCGTGGTGGAGAGGCGTGGGCGTGGAGGTGGAATCCCGCGCCGAGTGCTGCCCCTCGTGGCCGGTGGCCGGTGGTGGGTGTGCTGATCGTGTTCACGCCCTGGTGCCGGTCGGCTGCGCGCGGCAGCCGGGTCCGGTCCGTGTGAGCGTGCCCCTCCGGACGCTGGCCAGCAGGGCCGCACGGGCGGCCTGCTGGGGAGGGTGCCCTGCGTCGCCTGGGCGCGGGGCGTGTGGAACGTGGCCGGGTGGGGCCGGTCTTCGACCGGTCCTGCCGGCTGGTCTTCGATGTCGTGGTGACGACTGCCTTCGACTCCAGCTTGTCGACGACCGAGCGGATCATCATGAGGCCGCTGGTGCGGTCGATGACGGTCTTGGTCTGATGGGCCAAGCCACGGGCTGCGATACGACGCCACGCCCCGTGGTCGCGGTCGCCCTGCCAGCCACAGGACTGGTCGGAGCAGATAGCCCATTTCCAGCCCGCGATGGTGGGCCGGTCGGGGGCTTTGCGGTGCCGCAGCGGGGTCAGGCAATGCGGGCACAGTTTGGAGGTGTTCCGGGCCGGAACGCTCACCACGGCAATACCGGCCTCAGCTGCGAGGTGCCGCATGCGGCCGGCGATCTGTCCGCGCACCTGCTGGGACAGGCGCGTGTTCATGGTGCGGCCCATGCCGCCCGCTTCCATCGACCGCAGGTCTTCGACATAGACCACCGTGGCCCGGGCGGCAATCGCTTGGTCGACGGCCCACCTGGCGGCAGCCCACGCAAGCGCGTCGTTGAGGTTCGACCTACGGTGGGACACGTGCCGGATCTCATCTCGCAGCACGTCCAGTCGCGGAGCGAGTGCATGGTGTTCGCTGCGGCCGATGAGCCGAATGTACTGGTCGGCCTTGGCGTGCAGC
>NZ_JBSFJX010000199.1:0-14209 GCF_053598275.1 Streptomyces sp. NPDC001156
GGGGAATCCGTCGGCTGGGATGGGCCGGTTGGCTACCCGTGTCTGTGCGATGCGGGAGTTGCCGAGTTCGGGAACGACGTGCCGCGCCGATTCGTTGAGCAGCTGTGCGAGTTCCGCTAAATCTTCGCCTGTGTCGATGAGTGCGTCGATCTCTCGGCTGTGGAGGACCATCGAAGCCTCTCCGTCAGGACGGATCTCGATGTGAGGTGCGTGCATGGCCCGGTGAACCGGGACCTGAGCACAGCCGATCCGGGTGACGACGCCGGGTTCCCGGCGCATTGGCAGATGCCGTGCGATGAGCCCGGCGACGTGGGAGGCGCTGGGGCCTGCTGCGTTCACGACGGCGTTGACGTCGAGACAGCTCCCATCGGACAGAGCAACTGTCCGGATGCTCCCGTCGGCACCGGTGCCGATGCCACAGACCGCGGTGCCGGACGGTGCTCGGCGCCGGATGCAACGGCCTGGCCGACCAGGCGGCCGACGAGATGACGTCCGTGCACCCAGGCTTCGTCGGGGTAGAACACGACTGGAACCTCGCCGGGCATCGTGAGGGCAGGTTCGAGGCGGCTGCGCACCTCGGTCCCCGTGTACACCTCGGCCCGGTAGTCCCAGCTGGCTAGCAGTTCGGCTGTTTTGAGGAGCTTCGCCTCCGCCGCGGGATCGTCAGCCCAGCGCAGGTGGCCGTTGGGATACCACCATGAGTCCGGTCTGATGGTCCGGGCAAGCTCACGGTAGGCTGCCATGCCCGCAACGTTCAGGTCGAAGTAGGACTTGCGCGCGGTCTTGTTGCTGGCGTTGACCCACGAGAAAGACCAGTTGGTGACGCCTTCGCCCGGCTGGCCTGCATCGATGAAGACCACCTTGGCGCCGTGCCGGGACAGGTTCCAGCCCACGCTGGCTCCGAGGATGCCCACTCCGATGACAGCAATACGTTCAGGCCGCTTCACGGACCCGATCCTCACGAACGCCCCTTTCCCAGATCACGGACGAACTCCGGTTTCTAGCATGCAAGCATGCGGAACGGTTCGCGCTATGAACGGGACAGGTAGGCCCCGGAATCGGGTGCCGGAGCGGCGGGCGCGCCGATGATCGGCGGCCTTGTCGGTCCAGCGGCCATACCGCCGGCCAAGAGGCCCACCAACTCCCTTGATCAGGGGGTTCATCACAGCTTTCTATGCGCTGTGGCCGGGGCGCTGCCGGGACAGCGTGGGCATGCCCAGGTCCACCCTGTCTGCCGCGGCGGCTCGGTGGGCCTGGGCGCGCTTGCTGCGCAGGAACTTCACGGTGAGGTCGAGTCCTTCGACCTCACCGCGCCAGCCTTCGTCGATCGCGCGTTGGCGGCGGGCCAGCAGGTCTGCCTCCAGCTCGTCGAGCCGGGGCAGCATCTTGGGATTGATCGACAGCATCGGGCAGCGGATACAGGCGTGCTCGTGCGCGCAGGGCGTGCCGTAAGGGCGGCCGCAGGAGCCGAGTTCGACCTTGCGCTTGTCGAAATGCTCCTGGAAGTCGCTCCACTCCTCGCCAGTGGGCCGGCGGTACTCCGTCGGCGGCCGCATGGCCCGGCGGCGGTCGAGGAACTCGGTGTAGTGAGCGATGACGTCCTCATCGAAGACAGCGACGTAACCGCGGGTGGTCTGAACATTGAGGTGACCGAGCAGGGCCGCGCCGATGTGGATGGGCAGGCCGTTGTTGACCAGGTCGGTGGCGAACAGCCTCCGGAAGTCGTGCGGGGTGAAGCGGATCTCGGCGAACTCCGGGTGTGTGGGGATCAGGGCCCTGGCGGCGTTGAGGACGATCTGGCGCACTCCGCTGGTCGACAGCGCCCGCTGGGTGCCGCTTTGCACTCGCTGGAAGAGGTAGGGCAGCGGTTCGCACCAAGTGCGTTCGCTCTGGTCGTAGAGGGGCAGACCGGGACCGTCCCGTGCTCGGCGCGGTGACGGTGGATGATCTGCGCGGTGACGTGGAACAGTTCCGCGGACATCGGGATGACACGCTCACGGTCGCTCTTGGACGGGCTGACCACCAGCAGGGCGAGGACCTCGCCGTTGGGACGCTGGTACTGCCGGACGCTCAGGTGGGTCAACTCGACGAGTTCCTCATGGCGCAAGCCCGCCAGACGCAGGGTCTCCACCACCGCCCATTGCCAGAAGGCGCTGTACTCCTCATTGGTCAGACGCACCAGATCGCTGGTGTCCCTGTTGATCACCCGGACCGGCTCGGACTCGAGGAGTTCAGGCCGACGCACGGTAGCCTTGCTGGCGGCGCGTTGCCAGGTGACGCCGTCCACGACGAACTGCTCGCCCAGCCGGGCCTGCTTCGCCGTGTCCAGCACGGCGCGCAGGCGGTGCCATTCGGTGGTGACGTGCTCGGAAAGGATCGCCAGCAGCGCCTGACGTTCGCGGGTGCGGTTGGCCATCCGCTCTTGCAGGCGGCGCCGGCGGATGTGGAACCAGCGCAGATCGGCGTTCCGGATCGGGCAGGGAGCCACCCAGCGGCCCCAGCGTTCGGGCTCGGCCGCCGACCAGGTCTGCAGGTCCAGATAGAAGGCACGGACGGCCAGGAACGGGCCGTCGATGTGCTGGCGGGGCCTGCCGTCCTGGCGGACGAGCAATCGCTCCTTCCAAGCACTGCGGCGCCGAAGACTGCAACGGCCACCGCACCTAGGTGACGGCGGGGGAGCGTGCGGTGCTGAGTCGTCATCAACTTCCTGCCATGTATGACGGGGTCACGGAACTCGCCCATCATCGGCAGCAGTGGCATGCCGGGGCCTGCGTCCGGTGCTTCCGTCCCGTGGGACGGGCGGATCAGCTGCAGGCGGTGTACGGATGTCCCGCGGTACGGGCTGCCTGGGTCCCGCGGACCTGGGTGATCGTGGCAGCGGCGACCGACCCGGCCATGGAGGGTTAACGAACACGGGGGGCGTCCGAGCCGTTCCGGGGTGGCATGGCCGGCGGTCACTCGTACGCACTGCACAGCATGCGGAGCCGGGGAGCGCCTCGTACTGTTCCAGTGCCCGGCTCGGACAGGACAGCAGGGCTTGGCGGTCCCGCGCTTCCTTCGCACGCCGCGCGGGACCGCCGCAGTTGGGCAGGGAGCCCGCATCGCGGTGAGGACCCAGCGGTGGGGGAGCGGGACCGACCAAGTGCGGTGTGTCAGGCGACGAAATCGGGTCGGCGATTACGGAAGGGATGGCCGCAGCACGCGTGATCCGGTTACCTGCGCGGCTGTCGGAATCAAGGGGCCAGCATTGCCGACAACATCCGCCAACTCCCCAGCCGACTCGGAGGTCAGACGGTAGAACCCCTGGAGGCTGACCGCGCGCTTGAGACGGCCATCGACCACGTGCTTCAGACCGCGAGTCCGGCCTCGGCCATTGTGCCAGGTACGCCTCGCCAGAAGATCGCCGGGAATCGGCATGTCGAAGCGTACGGGCGTCGCCTCCACATGCACCGCCGCGGCGCCGCAGCCGCCAGCACCGAGCATCGACCAGTCGCCGTGACCGGGGAACGCCGGCTCCTGCCACGTTGCGGGCGTGGTGCCGCAGCAGTCGCGCCGCTCCATGTCGATCACCCGCATCTGGCTGACCACGAACACGACACCCCGGTTGACGTGCAGCGCGTACACCTCATCCCCAACACGGGCACCCGACCACGCGGATGGAGGCCGCTGAAGGCGACCGGCGCTCGCTCTCCCACGCGCCCCGCTTTACGCAGGGCACGGCACGTGTCATGGGTCCACAAGACGGTGAAGGCATCAGACATGCGGTGATCCTATGAACGGCGACTGACAGCCTTCCGTGGACACCGACCTCCTACAGGCACCCGGCACGTGCAGGTTGCCATGTCAGCCGCGAGGACGACGGACACGTCGGATGGGCGCTCATGTTGGGCGGTCACCAGCACCAGGAGCATCACCAGCGGAAACAGGTCGACCCGAACGTATGCAACACTGCGTGCGCCATCCGCCGCTACATGGCATCGACACAACCCCAAGAGGCCGCGCGCGTGCGAACGGCCTGAAGGCCGCGAGGGCCGGCTTTGATGAGAGACGACGAGGAGTCACGTGAGGCGTCACCTGTTCCCGACCACGCTGCAGCTGGCCGGAATCGCTCTGCTGGCACTCACCGGTTGTGCCGGTGTGCCCGCCACGTCGCACACAACCCCTCCCTCTGTCACGGCCGCTCCCGACACCCAGCCGGCGGCGCCCGCCACGACCTCGGCATCCCCCGCGCCTGCGAAGCCCGCGCACGGCTACGACCCACACGCACACGCCGCAGCGGGCATCACGGCCGCCCTCACGGCGGCGAAGAAGGATGGCCGTCCCGTGCTCATCGACTTCGGCGCCGACTGGTGCATGGACTGCCGTGTCCTGGGCGCGCGTTTCGAGGAGCCTGGACCGTCCGCGACGCTGGCGAAGTACCACGTGGTGACCGTGGACGTCGGCGACTTCGACCGCAATCTGGATGTCGCCGCGCGCTATGTGAACCTGCGGACAAGCGGCATACCGGCACTGGTCGTCCTCGACCCTGCCTCTGGCCGGATCAAGGTGGCTACGAACCAGGGCGAGTTTGCCAACGCGCGCACCATGTCGGCCGACCAGGTCGAGGAGTTCTTGAAGCGATGGGCATAGCCGCCCGGCTCCGAGCCGGCGGAGCGAACGCGAGTGTGGCGCTCACCCTGGCGACCGCTGCCCTCCCGCTGACCGGCTGTGCGGGGATGCGGGAGAGCGGTCCCACAGCCGTGGCCGCTCCATTCTCGGACGGTGGCGTAGCTGTGTCGGTGCGAGTGGAGTCCCGCGACGACGGCTTGCGGGTCCTCGCCGACCTGCGGCCCGAGCGGGCCGGCTTCCACGTGTACAGCCTCACTCTCCCCGACGGCGGCGTCGACGGAATCGGCATCCCGACCCGCATCCGCACTGAGGGCGCACTACGGCCCGCAGGCCCGGCGACCACCGACGCTCGGGAGCGTGTGCTGCGCCCCGAGGGCCTCGACGTTCGGCTGCCGGTCTATCAAAACGGCCGGGTCACCCTCGACCTCCCCGTGCGGCGGGTCAGTGGCGCGGACCGCGCGTGGGTGTTCCTCACCTACGGCGCGTGCAGCGAGCGCGAGGGGTGCCTGCCGCCCGTGCGCGACCGTGCCGTCACCCTGCAGCTCCGGCCAGCGGGCTAGAAGACCGATGAAGATCTTGGTGAGGGGCTGTCTGGCCGCAGGCTGGGCAGCCCCTCTGTCTATCTATGGGGTGGCTGGGGTGAGTGCCCAGGTCCCGTTGGTTCGGGTGAGTCCGAGGTTGATCAGGCGGCGGAGGTTGAGGGGGGCGGCTCGGGTGTGGAGCCACAGGTTGTTCTTGTTGGTGCCGCGATAGCGGAGTCTGCGGTTGCCGTGGTGGACGAGCCAGGCGACGGCGCGTTCGACTGGTGGTCTCCAGCGGCGGTATGCAGCTTGCCAGTCGGGGTCGGTGGCGGCCTGGTGACGGGCGGTGGCGAGGAGGTCGTGGTGCGGGCGGATGGTCAGGATGCGGCCCGCCTTGGCCTTGGTGCATTGCTCCCGCAGCGGGCATCGGGTGCACCGGATGCCGAAGGAGGCTTTGCGCTGCTGGTGCTGGCCGCCGGGGTCGGACAGGGCGACGGTGTGCCCGGCGGGGCAGGTCGCCTGGGCGGCGGTGGTGTCGATGACGAAGTCGTCGAGGGTGAAACCGCCGGGGACGGCGGGCCGCAGCGGGGCAGGCTTGAAAAACAGCCGGTGCCGGGACTGTTCCAGGGCTTGGCGGGCGTCGCCGGTGGAGTAGGCGGTGTCGCCGAAGGCGTCCACGGGGGTCTCCTCGTCGGCGAGCAGGTCGATGCCGACTTCGGCCTCGTGGTGCTCGGGCCCGGCGCCGGGCCGCAGGGCCACTGCGGTGTATAGCCCGGTCTCCGGCTCGGTGGCCAGGTGGGCCTTGTATCCGTCCTGCTGCCGGGTGCGGGTCTTGTGCACGTGCCGGGCTTCGGGGTCGACGGTGGAGACCATCCGGTCATAGGCGGTGCCCTGGGTGATGCGCCAGCGCCCGTCGCGGCCGTCGGAGTCCTCGGCCGGTTCGACGTCCTGGCCGGCGACCAGGGCCAGGATGCCGACCGCGTTCGCGGCCTTCTCGCCGAGCTGCTGCTCGGGCAGATGGCCCAGCAGCCGTAGCGCGTCACCGACCAGGGCGTCGACCAACTCGGCTCGGGCCTGCTCATCGTTCCAGGCGATGCGTGGTTTGCCCGGGTCGGTGTAGTCGTGGGCGGTGCACTGCACCGCAGCCACCTGACCGGCCCCGGGAACCTCGCGGATCACCGCCCGGACGGCGGCGATCAGCTGGGTGATGGTGTCCTGGGTGGCCACCGCATCGTCCAGCACCGTGGAATCCAGCGCCCGCCGGTGCTTGCCCTTGAGGACACCGGTAGCTTTCACGACCTCGCGCACGGCCTCGAACACCCGGTTGGGCCGGGCCGAGCGGGACAGGCGGCGACGGAAGTAGGCCAGCAGCGAGGGATCGAACGCCATGTCATGAAGGCCCAGTCCGCACGCGGCCTTCCACCGCAGGTCGCACCGCAGTTCCTGGACCGTCTCGAAGTCCGACATCCCGTGCAGGGCCTGCAGCGTGACCGCCGAGGCCAGGATCTGCGGCGGCATGCTCGGCCGCCCGTTCGCCGACGGGTACATGTCCGCGAACATCTCAGCCGGGAACAGCGCACCGCGATGCTCGGCCAGGAACGCGAACACACTCCCTGCCGGGATCAACTCCCGGCAGGTCTCCCACACATCCGGCCCGACCGTCTCCCCGGCCCATTCCCCCATCACCACAACAAGACAGTCTGGCCCCGCCGCTCACGCGGCGGGGCCAGAACCCAAGATCTTCATGAGCCTTCTAGGCCGGGCCCGTCACACCCCCCGAGGTGATGGGCCCGGCTTCGTTCAGTGCGCGAGGGTGACGGTGACCGGCACGTCGGGGCAGCGGGTGAGGATCTCGGCGGGCTCGAAAGCCAGCCCGCAGCGGGTCCTGTCGGCGACCCAGTCGGTGACGTATTGGCAGCGGTAGCCGGGAAACGGGGCAACCACTGACTGGGATCACTTTGTCGGCCTTGGCTCGTGTTGTTATTTCGTCTGGACAGCACCCAACTATGCGGCGAAACATGGGGCTTGGGAAAGTCCTGGTCAGGCGGAGGTAAGGATTGCGCAGGTCGCTTCTTGTTCACCCAACGGGTCTACTCGCATAGACCTGGGTGGTGGTGTCATGCCGTCAGCCGCCCGGCACCCCACTGTCCGGGCCGATCCTGCGGGAGAACCCCCTATGCGTCGCTTCACCGCCACCACCTGCGCCCTGGCCCTCGCGGCCGCCGGCCTGATCGCCGCCTCGGCCGGAACCGCCCAGGCGTCGACCTGCTCGCACGCTTACCTGCCGCTGCCCGACTCCTCGTGCACGCCCGGTGCCTACAACCCGGATGTCACCCAGTCGAACATCCAGAGCACCATCTGCGTGTCGGGCTGGACTGCCACCGTCCGCCCCCCGACGTCGTACACCAACCCCCTCAAGGCCCAGGGCATCATCGACTACGGATACTCCGACACCAACATGGCCGACTACGAGGAAGACCACCTTGTTCCCCTCGAACTCGGCGGCGCGCCCCGTGCCACGGGGAACCTGTGGCCCGAGCCCTACTCCGGCTCGCAGACCGCGCACTCCAAGGACGGAGTGGAGACGAAGCTGAAGAACGCCGTCTGCGCCGGCACCATCACCCTGTCCTCCGCCCGCAGCGCCATCAAGAACAACTGGACCACGGCCCTGCAGGTCACCGGAATCGGCTGACCCTGCCAACTTGCCGGGACATCTGGGCCACACGTGCTGGATGCCCCGGCAGCAAGTGCCGCGTTCGCTTTGCCCGCCCCGCCACGCTCCCTACGGGCGGGGCGGGCACTGACGCCTGCCCGGTCAATTACACGAGAGCGGGCGGTATGGCACGAGGGCTTGTTACGCACTTTCGGGTAACGGTCGGGATGAGGGTGGGGTGGCGGGTCGTGGCGCGTGGGCGGCCAAAGGTCAGGGACCGCACGGCCGGTCGCCCCGATGTGACGTCAACCTGGCGCATTCCGCGGATAAATGGACCATGCAGGCAAGAGTTGCGGCGATATGGATGATCCGTTACGTAGTCAAGCCCTGGTCACGGCTACTACTTCGTGCGGGCGGCTGACGCTTGCTGAGTGTCCGCGCCGGAGCTGACGTGCCGCTGGGTCTCCTGGGGGCCGTGCCAGTCCAGGCACATCACGGTGGCATCGTCTACGAGCTTGCCGTCGGCGGCGTCCCGGACTGCGGACGTCAGCGTCAGCGCGGTCTCCCGAGGGTGCAGGTGCCGGGTGTGCTCCAGCAGGGAAGCCAGGTCGACCTTCTCCCCATGACGTTCCAGCATGCCGTCGGTCAGCATGAGGAGACGGTCACCGGGCCGCAGATCGATGTCCTGAACGCGGTAGGGATGGGGCACGTGCACGGACAGCCCGAAGGGATGGTCCACCTCGCAGATGATCGGCTCCACAGCCCCCTCACGCAGGCGCAGCGGCCAGGGGTGACCGGCGTTGACGAGCTGGGCCTTCCCGGTGTGGAGGTTGATGCGCAGCAGTTGCCCGGTGGCGTGACCGCGGCCGTGATCGGACAGAGCCTGGTCGGCCCGGTGGGCCTGCTCGACCAGGCCGACTCCTGCGCGGCGGGCGCCGCGCAGGGCGCCCACCAGGACCGTGGCGGCCAGGGCGGCGTCAATGTCGTGGCCCATGGGGTCGGTCACCGACACGTGCAGGGTGTCGCGGTCCAGGGCGTAGTCGAAGGTGTCGCCACTGAGGTCTTCGGAGGGCTCCAGGCTCCCGCACAGTGTGAACTGCGCAGCCTCGCACGACAGCGACAGGGGCAGCAGCTGATACTGGATTTCTGCTGCCAGGGTGGGAGGCCTGGAGCGTTTGCCCCAGGTGTAGAGGTCGGTGAAGCGCCCGTCGGCGATCACAATGTAGGCCAGGACGTGGGCGGCTTCCCCGACCGCATCGAGGACATCCTCGCCGGGGGCGGCCGGCAGGAGCAGTTCCAGCAGCCCGATGGCGTCCCCCCGGTTGGTGACCGGCACGATCACCCGCTGCCCCTGTCCGGCCGCCTCCTGATGGAGCCGCTGGGTACGGATCACCTGCTCGTAGACGCTGCCGAACATGGGGATCCGCTCCGCTTCCCACCCGCCCTCCACTGCCCCGGCGGTGGACAGCCGCGCCACCGCCTTCCCCGTCAGGTCCACGATGAGGAACGAGACTTTCGTGGCCTCGAAACGCCGCCGCAGGTCCTCCGCGACTACATCGACGGCGTCCACCGGCGCCGCCCGCTCCACTGCCGTCAGCAGCCGGGGAAGTTCACTCTGTCCACCACTCACAGCCGCGGTCCCTTCCACCCGCCCCTCCCACCAGCTTGGGAACCGCCACGGTCCGCGTCAACCCGGGGCCAGTCATGAAGGTGAAAGCGGTCACGATATGCATTCGCGCAGATGAGCAGTCTCGGCGTCCGCCCGCGGGCGCGGCGGTCACGGCTGCCCTGATCGCGAAGCTCGACGAAACTCTGGCCGTATCCGCCCGACTACGTGGGCAGCCGGAACCGGGACGCTCACAGGACCCAGGCGTATCGACGGGCCCATGTCGCATGAGACACAGCACAGTCTGAAGAAGGACGGCCACCGGGGCCTGTCAGGGGACGGCAAATCGTTGGGACTGGCAGTCAGCCGCGGGAGCGGAGGCTGGCTTCTTCGAGGTCAAGTTCGCGCTGGATCCGGCGCCGGGTGGCATTGCTGATCTTGTTCGCTTCGTAGAGGCGCTGGAGCTCGGCCGCCTCAATGGCGATGAGCGTTCGGCGTATCTCGCGGTAGGCGTCGGCAGGACGGGCGTCTGGGTCGGTGTAGTGAGCATCTTCGGCCTGGTGGATGCGCGCTTCCAACTGGCGACGGGCCTGTTTCAAAGCGGACTCGGAGGCGGCACCCAGATCGGCGAGCTGATCCAGATCGCCAAGCTGTTTGAGCTCTTCGAGAGCGGCCTTCGCAATGTGTCGGCGGGTCCGGGCCTCCTCACGGGCGGTGTGCTCCGGCTCCAGAGCGATGCCGGAGCGCCGGACGACAGGGGCGAGGGTGAAACCCTGGAAGACAACAGTGAGAGCGATGGTCCCAGTGGTGAGCGTGAGGATGAGCGCCCGGTGCGGCAGCGGCGCCCCTGTGTGGGTGGCCAGGGGAATGGAGAGCGCGGCGGCCAGCGGCATGACGCCCCGGGTGCCTGCCCAGGACAGGACGGCCGGAACGCGCCAGGAAAGGCGACTGTCGTCCTCCCCTTGCCGGTGATGGATCAGGGCGGACAGCGGGAAGATCCACAGCAGGCGGATCGCCAGCACAGTCAGGGCGATCACCGGCACCCACAGCGGCCAGCCCTGCTCGTCGTGCGCGAGTTGACGGACGGCGTAAGGGAGCTCGAGGCCGATGAGAGCGAAGACGACGCTCTCCAGCAGGAAGGTCACCGTGTCGTAGACGGCGTGGACCTGGAGGCGGATGGGCGCGTTGCTGAACTTACGGCCGGTACTGCCGAGGACGACTCCGGACACGATGACGGCGGTCACGCCAGATGCGTGCGATTGCTCCGCGATGACGTACGAGGCATAGGGAGTGACCAATGCGATGACGGTCTCCAGCACGGGGTCCTCGGTCCTCCTGCGGATGAGGGTCACCACTGCGGCGACCGCCGCGCCGATGAGGACTCCTCCGCCTGCAAGGATCAGGAACTGCTCGACGGTCCCGGACACGGTGATGGCACTGCCGGAAACCACGGTGGCCACGGCGACCTTGTACAGGACCAGGGACGTGGCGTCGTTGAACAGGCTTTCCGCCTGCACCATGGCCTGCACGCGCGGCGGGAGAGACAGGCGCCGGCCGAGCGCGGTAACGGCCACGGGGTCGGTGCTGGCCAGGACAGAGCCGAGGATGAACGCGGTCACGGCGGTGAGCGGGGTGATCGCTCGGGCGACGTACCCGACGGCGACGGCCGAGGCGATGACCAGGCCGAAGACCAGGCCAGTCACAGGCCGCCACACGGTGCGCAGGTCGCGGACAGATATGTCCTCGGCCGCGGCGAAGAGCAGTGGCGGCAGCACCAGCACGTTGATCACGTGAGGCGGCAGGCGAACCTCGGGAACCCAGGGCATCAGCCCGACGACCAGACCGGCAATTACGAGGAGCGACGGGGCGGGCAAGCTCCAGCGCCGGGCACCGGTCGCCACGGCTGTGGCCAAGACCACGAGCAGCAGGATGACGGTCAGGCCGGTCATGGAGCGTCCCCGGTGCGCTACGGTTTGTTAGCCACCCTCTGACCAGGTGCTTTATCAACGTAACCGACCTCGGGCAGTGATGCAGCCGACATGAAGCCGCGACCGTCCAGGGTGCGGCAGTCGTTGCGGCGGCGTACCCGCCCATGGTGCAGCCCCTCATACACACGCCGCGCCCCTGGCGATGTTCCGGGGCCAGAGGCGGTCCGACCAGCGTCTTCACGGGCCAATCCGCGCAGAGCACCACGTCGGTGAGCTCGAACAGCGCGTCTGCACGCGCGGTCAGGCACGCGTACAACTCCGTCCGGAACGGCTCCCGCAGAACATCGTGGTGCAGCAAATTCACCTGCACTACCTTCGTTGATCCGTTGCTTCTGCGTCGGAGCACAGGACCAGTGGAAGACTGCCCTCACGTCTGCGGAATCTCAGTCTCAACGATCAAGTTCGGTGGACCATTGGGGCTGTGGGACAGGGCCACTTCCGAGCAGACCAGTGAGGCTGACCGCGCGTCTGGGATCGATTGAACAAGTCAGGAACGGTTGGACTCCTACCAGTCGATCCCCATCTCCTTGGCCTTGTCGACGGAGGCGACGATCAGACGCAGCTTGATGGTGACGAGTTCGATGTCGAGGAGATTGATCCGGATGTCGCCGGCGATCATGATGGCCTTGTCGAGCACCCGTTCGAGGGTGTCGGCGAGGCTTCGCATGTTTGTACAGGAGACGCTGGGCACTCGCGAGAAGTGGCCGTGTCCAACACGCCACGTGCATCGAGTTCACGGGATACGCCCAGCAAGCAGCGAACGGCGCGGCGAAGGACCGGCTGAGCCCGATAGAGGAGTTGCGCCTACGGCGCGACCATTCACCGGGCTCACCGACCTGGTCCCCGAGTCCGCGTTGTCCTCCGATGGGTGCTGGAGATCGAGGTCTTGGAGCGCGCAGGTGTTCCCGGCACGATGAGCCTGCTTGCGAGCTACGAGGCGGAGCCGACCGCGGATGGCGAGGTCGCCGGTACCGGCGCGTTCGTCGTTACGAGCGCGGGAGGGCCGACCCACATCGGCCCGGCGGTCGCCAGTGGACTGCAGTCCCGCGCACATTCCGACAGACCCGACAGACAAGGAGGATCGGTCGGTATGACCGTTGTCCCGGCACAGCAGAGCGGCGGAGGTGGCGGCTCCAGCGGACTTTACGACGTCCTGGAGCTCGTCCTTGATCGAGGACTTGTCATTGACGCGTTCATCCGTGTGTCCCTTGTCGGCATCGAGATTCTGAAGATTGACGTACGCGTCGTCGTCGCGAGCGTGGACACGTATCTGCGCTTCGCGGAGGCGTGCAACCGTCTCGACCTGGAGGCCGGCCCGCGCAAGGCCCCGGGGCTCCCCGACCTGGTTGGAGAGATCACCGAGTCCGGTGCGCGCGGCAAGTCGAAGGGCGCCTTGTCCGGCGCCGCGGAGACGGTCTCGGATGCCTTCAAGCAGGCCCGGGAGGAGGGCCAGGGTGAGAGGCCGCGGCCCCGCAGGAGCGCGTCCGCCTGTAGGAAGAGGGAGGAGGAGTAGGAGTGAGCACGTACGTCTACGGCATCGCGGCGAGTTCGCACCCCTCGCTCCCCAAGGACATGGGCGGGGTCGGCGATCCGCCGCGCCCGGTCAGGATTGTGAAGGAGGGCGAACTGGCGGCCATCGTCAGCGAAGCGCCCGAGGGGCTGCGGCCCAAGCGCAGGGATCTGCTCGCCCACCAGAACGTGCTCAGCGAGGCGGGTGCTGGCGGCTCCGTGCTGCCCATGCGGTTCGGCAGCCTGGCCCCGGACGACGATGCCGTCACGCAGGTGCTCGCCGAGCGTGCCGAGCACTACCGGGAGCGGCTGACGGCCTTGGACGGAAGGGTGGAGTACAACGTGAAGGCCAGCCATGACCAGGACGCGGTAGTGCACCGGGTGATGGCGGAGAATCCGGAGCTGCGTGCCTTGGTCGAGGCCGGCCGGCAGGCTGGTGGTGGCAGTTACGAGGACCGGCTGCGTCTCGGCGAGATGGTCGCCGCCGCGGTGCTGGGCTGCGAGGCGGAGGACGCCGCGGAGCTGCAGAGCCTGCTGGACCAGGCCGCCGAGGCCGTCAGCGTGGGCCCCGAGTCCACCGGCTGGCTGGCCAACCTCTCCTTCCTGGTGCCCCGGGACTCGGCCGAGGAGTTCCTGGCCGCCGTGGGAGAGGCTCGCGAGAGCCGTCCGCACCTCGAGCTGCGGGTCAACGGGCCGTTGCCGCCGTACAGCTTCGTCGAGCCCGGTCCTGCCGAGCCCGCAGCAAGCGCGACAGGCACAGCCACGAGCGAGGAGTGACCCATGGGACTGCTCAGCGAGGCCCTGCTGCTGCCGTTCGCACCGGCGCGCGGCAGCCTCTGGGTGATCAGACAGGTGATGGCCGAGGCCGAGCGACTCTATTACGACCCGGCGACCGTCCGGGCCGAACTCGCCCTTCTCGAGCGTCGGCTCGAGGAAGGCGAGATCACCGAGGAGGAGTTCGACCGTGAGGAGGACGCACTCCTCGACCGACTGGAGATCGGTATGGGTCAAACATCGGGAACGGCCGACGGGACGACATGATGAACCGAGTGGCACTGGGCCTTGCCATAGGGGCCGGGTACGTCCTCGGACGTACCAAGAAGATGAAGCTGGCATTCGCCGTAGGCTCGCTGGTTGCCGGGAAGCGGATGCAGCTGAGCCCGAAGGCGCTCGCGGAACTGGTCAACCAGCAGCTGCGGAACAACCCGCAGTTCAAGGAGCTCGCCGATCAGCTTCGCCAGAACGTGCGCGGAGTGGGCAAGGCCGCCTCCGGCGCGCTGGTCGAGCGGCAGATCGAGGGCCTCGCCGAGCGGCTGCACGGCCG
>NZ_JBSFJX010000200.1:0-14179 GCF_053598275.1 Streptomyces sp. NPDC001156
CGCCAGAACCCCGCAAGCCCGCACGGGGCCGCCGCAACCGCCCCCCTGGGTCGCAGCAACAGAGCCGCTTGCTCGTTACTAACCCACGCTCCTAGCTGTTCTGGTGAGGCAGAGGGCTTTCTTCTCTTCATCGGTGCCGCGCGGAGGCGTCAGGTCCGCTGCTGGATCAGCACGGGCTCGCACGTCTTCGTGCACCAGACACCGCGGCAGAGGCGCCCGGTGCGCTCGGCACGGGATCGTTCCTGCTCCAAGCGGCCGGGCTGCAGGGCGAAGGCCTGCAGCCCTGGTGCGGGTGCCGTGGAAGGTGGCGTGCGGTCCGTCATGCGCTCACTCCTTCCAATGGGCGAGTTGAGGCGGAGGCGCAGGTGGCCCAGCGGCCGTCACCGTCGGGGCTGGCGCCGCGGGGTGTGGGCCCGGTGCAGCAGCGGCACCGCGGCCAGTTAAGGCAGACCGGACAGAGGATCTCGCCATAGGGACGCGCAAGGGCAGTTTGGCTTTCACCGCACCACACGCCGCGTAGGTCTTGAAGGAGGGGAACCAGCGGTCCGCGACCACGGGGGTCGGCCTAACCGCCAAGGGCGCTGACGGTCTGTAGGGGCGCGGAGAGGGTCTCCAGTCGCCGCAGGCTGGCCCGTCGCTGCACCAGGCTCAGCCCGGTGACAGCCGCGCCGAGCGCCAGCCAGCCCGCCGGACCGGCCGTCATCACCACCCCGGTCAGCAGCAGTGGACCCACCGACTTCTGTACCGACTGAGACATTCCGGCCAGTCCGAGGTAGGAAGCCCTGGCACGCGGCGGCGCCAGGCTCACCGCCAGCTCCCAGGAACTCACCGAGCGCATCAGTTCGGCCAGGGTGACCAGCATCGCGGCTGCCAGCATGGCCAATGAGGCCGACCAGGCCCCACCGCCGGTGGCGGTCGCCAGTAGCAGGCAGCAGGCGGGCAGGGCCATGCCGTACCAGCCCACTGCTGCAGCCGCCGCCCTGCGCGGGCCTTCGGCCCGTGCTGAGACCTCAAGTTGCAACACCACCACGAGCACGGTGTTGATCACCAGGAAGGCGGGGACGAGCGCGTGCGGAGCTCTGGTGTGGTGCACCAGCCACAGCGGCAGGCCGACGTTGAGAACCGAGTCGTCCAGGTTCATCGGGATGTCGAGCAGGACGAAGAGCAAATAGCCACGGTCCCACCACGGACTGAGGGAGTATGGCGGTCCGTCAGTGGTACTGGTGTCGCCCGGTGCCACGACCAGGCCGTGGCCGACCGGCTCCCGGGTCCGACAGACCAGTGCGGCGGCCAGTATGAAGGAGAGTGCGTTGGCCAGGATCAGCGCGCGGTAGGCGTTCGTGGTGCCCACGCTGAGGCCGAGTGCGGCGATGCCCGCGCCGACCGCGTATCCAGCGTTGGCCACGCTGCGGAACAGCGCCTGGTAGGTGGTTCGCTGCTCGCCCGCGACCCTGGTAGCGAAGAGCATCTCCAGTGTCTTGGCCGCCCGCTCCCCCAGGCAGGTAAGGGCTACCACAGGCAGCAAGGTGGCCAATTTGTCCGCGACCAGCAGCAGACCCGTGGTGCCCACTCGCAGCAGATGACAGCCTATCAGCAGGCCACGCACTGGCAGCCGTTCGGCGGTCCGCCCCGCCAGCGGTGACCCGGCTATCCCCGCGACTGCTCCAACCCCCAGCAGCAGTCCGAGGTGGCGCGCGTCCAGTTGGCTTACGAAGGTGAAGTACAGCACAGAAGCCGCGGCCCACACCCCCGTCCCGGTCCGGTCCACGCACTGCGCAAGCAGCATGGTCCGCGCGTCCCGCCCACCAGGCGGCTGCCGCAGTTGCGCTATCAGCCCATCCCCCGCCCATCGCATGGCAGGCCTCCGTTCCACCGGCACTAATCTCGATATCAAGATACTTGATATCGAGAGACCTTACAGTCCGTGCGGCGCGAACGAAGTGGCCGCGTTATCGCGGGTGAGTGATCGCCAAGGACCGACGCGCCCGTCCAGCGTTGCTCGGGACCGCACGACCGCACACGGGCGCACTATCGCCCCACCCGGCCGAGTCCATTCATGGGCCCGCGCTCGGCCAGCGGCAGACTGCGACAGGGCACAGCCGGGTCACCACTCGGTACTGCCGGGACTCGGCCCCGCCATCCACCCAGGTGTTGTCGACCTGCATCACACCAGCATTAGTGATGACTCTTATGGCTTGCAGGGCGCAGTACGCCCTTCACGAATCCGGACGGTCGTTCGTGGAGCAGCGCGAAACCCTCGGCGAGGTCGTCGAGCGCCACCTCGTGGGTGAGCAGCGGCTCAAGGGTGAGGCGGCGCTCGGCGGCGAAGCGCAGGCCTTCGCGCAGTGCCGCCAGCTGCCGATGGCGCTGCGGCGTGAAGCCGTTGACGACGGCGACCCCGCGGTGCCACAGCTCGATGTCCATCTCCCGCGCCGCTGTGGTGGTATTCGCCGACGCACAACGTGCCGTGCGGGCGTTCGAGTTGAGCGGCCTGCCGGAGTCCGGCCGCCGTTCCGGTGAACTCGAGGACGACGTCGTATGTGTCGGGGCCGGGCTCCTGCGGCGCGTGTGCTCGTCCGCTCCGAGGTCGCCGGACAGGGCACGGGCGGCAGCCCTCGGCTCCACGCCCACCAGTCGGGCGGGCGCGTGGGCGGCGGCGACCTGGACTGCGATCAGTCCCATGAAGCCGAGCCCGACGGCAGCGACATGCTGCCCGGCCTGCAGCCCGCACCGAGTGACGGCCTCCACGACGCAGGCCACCGGTTCCCCGAGGAACGTGGCGGCGGGCACGTTCCTCGGCAGTGGCAGCAGCTCGGCGGCGCGCACGTGCACCACATCGGCGTAGGCGCCCGACGCCAATCCGGTCACCTGCTCGCCGGCCCGCCAGCCGTGCACACCGGCGCCGACCGCCGTGATCTCGCCGGAGAGTTCATAGCCCAGCCTGAGCGGGCGTGTGCCGTCATGGCCGCTCCAGGCGGCCAGTTCGGAGGTGCAGAGCCCAGAGATGTGGGTGCGCACCGCCACCTCACCCGGACCCGGCTCGGCGTCGGGAATCTCGACAACCACGCTCGTGCGGGGGGCCACGACCTGGGAGTACCGCATGGCTACCGGCCCCTTTCGGCACGGAGCGCGAGGGTGAGGGCGCCCTGGACCGGGGGCGTGTCGAGCAGCACCACCCGCACGTCCGGCAGCCGTTCGCCGAGCGCCCGCCGGAAGGCGGCGAACAGCCGGGGCTGGGTCGTGATCACTTCTCCGCCCGCCACGACGATGTCCGTATGGGCGCCGCGTGCCGCCAACCTGGCGACCAGAGCGGCGAGTTCGCGACCCCCCGGCCTTGATGACGACGGTGGCCTGGGCCGAGCCCCGGTCCGCGGCGGCGAACACCGCGGGGGCGTGCTGTCCCCAGGTCTCCACACCGCCGTCCCAGCTCATGGTGGCCGCGAGTTCGGGCAGGCCTCGGCACGTCGAACGCGGTGAGCAGCGCCTTCTCCAGGAGGTCCGGGGCGCCGCCTTCGTCGGCGTGGCCGGAGGACGGTGCGGGCCGCCTCACGTACCAGGGCCGAGGCGGATCCTGCGTCGCCGAGAACCCAGCCCCAGCCGCCCGCGGCGAGGTATCCGCCGGTGTCGCGGTGGCGTGCGACGGCGATCGCCCCGGTGCCCGCCACCACGCCGACGCCGTGCTCGAACCCGGCTGCGGGGACGAGGAGTTCAGCGTCGTTGACGACGCTGACGGGCACGGACAGCTGGTCCCCGACGGCGGCGGCCAGGCGCGCGCACTGCTCGGGTGTCTCGCAAGCGTGCGCACCGACGGCGATGCGGTCCGCCGTCACCGTGCCCAGGCGTGCCACGAGCCAGTCCGCCGCGTCGAGCAGGGAGCGGGTCTGCCAGCCGGTGCTCGGCACGGTGCGGTCCTCGAGCTGCTGCCCTCGTCACCGCCGGCGGGTGGCCGTTGGTCGTCGAACTCGGGCACCTGCTGCGCCGCCGTGGGCAGGCGGCCCGCGCTCTGACGCTCACGCTGCGGTTTGCCGGCGGACCCTCGTGGGAGGAGTCCCGCCGCCTACCGGAAGCCTCCGCACATGAGAAGGACCTGCGCATCACCGGATGCCGTGGCCGGCGCACCGCCTGGGCTTGTCGGTGCCGAGTGGCATGGTGGAGTCATGCGTTACTCGGTGTGCGTTCCGAACTTCGGGGAGTTCGCGGCGCCGGACGTCTTCGCCGATGTGGCCCGCCGGGCCGAGGAGGCCGGATGGGACGCGCTGCTGGTATGGGATCACCAAATGTCTCCGAGGACGCCCCGGCCTTCAGGCCGGGGAGGAATCGGACCCCTGCGGAGCAGGGCAGGAAACGGGGTTTCGCCCCCGGGGCGAAAGACCGCCCACATGATCGGGTAAGGTGTGCGTGTGCGTGCGTTGCGAGAACCAAGACGGCACGCGCACCTCCAAGCTTTGCCGTACAAAACCGGGCTGGTTTCAACCCGGCTGGTGTTGATCGTGTAAGAGCTGCTGGTCGCTGACCCGCAGCCAACGTGAGCCAGGAATCCCCCTGCTTCAGCTGGGGGAGGATTCAAGTTGTCGAGCAGAAGGACCTGCACCGGGAGATCGCCGATCCGTGGGTCCTGCTCACTGCTGCGGCCCTGGCAACCTGCCGGATCCAGCTGGGTACCGCGATCACACCCGTGGCCAGGCGGCGGCCGGCCAAGCTGGCCAGGGAAGTAACCACCTTGGACCGGCTGACCGGCGGGCGCATGGTCCTCGGCGTCGGGCTGGGTGCTCCCGTGGCCGACGAGTACGGGAGCTTTGGTGACACAACCGAAATCAGGGTGCTCGCCGAGCGCCTGGACGAGGGCCTGGATGCACTGGATCTGCTGTGGTCCGGTGAGTCAGTCACCTACCGGGGCAACCAGGTCACGATCGACGATGTGGTCTTCCGGCCGACCCCGGTGCAGCGTCCGCGGGTGCCGATCTGGGTTGGAGGGTTCTGGCCGAACAAGGCGCCGATGAGGCGGGCGGCACGGTGGGACGGGGCCATTCCGGTCATGGCCGGGGTTGAGGCCGCGCGAGCGCCGGAGGTGAGCGAGGTCCGGGAACTGGTGCTGTTCCTGCGCGCATGCCGGGCGGAGAACGGACTCGCGGACAGGCCGTTCGACGTCGTCGTCGGCGGCATGAGTTCCGCCGGAACTGCGGGTCGTGACCTTGTCGGCCCGCTGGCCGATCTCGGGATCACGTGGTGGGATGAGCGGATGCCCTGGGGTGATGGCCTGGAACGTAGCGAGCCGATCCTGCTCCGGATCGAGCAGGGCCCGCCGCGCGTCTAACAGGCGGCTCGGCCGCCACTTGATGCCGTTGCCCACGAGGTAGCGCACCGCGTCGATCATCTGCCGATGGCGGTAGCCCTCCGGCCGCCCACCCCGGCCCACCAGCCATCCCGGAACCGGCAGCCGATCCCGCACCGATGCCCACTCGGCATCGGTCATGTCCGAGCCGTACCGGGACCGCTGCTCCGGCCGGTCGGCCGCGTTCCCGAACCGATGGGCGAGACTGTCACACCCACGAGTGGACGAACTGCTCAACGTAGACCGACGCTGACAAGCGTCGACGGTTCGATCACAGGTCAGCACCCGGGAGGATTGCAATGCCCGAGGTCAACGCGACCGCTGGTCACTTCTTCGGCTTCTGAACTCATGGACCGCCGGGCATTGAGTACACGACGACGTCGTGGCTGTTGCGTTGCAGAAGAAGGCTGGCGGGACACTCCGAGCCGTTGTCCCAGCTCTGCCCATAAACCTGCCTGCCAGCCAGCTCCACGACGAAAGCAGGAGTGATTGAGCAGCTGTGCCTCAACGCGCCACACGCCATCCAGCCTGGCATCACCAGGTGACATCAACGACGCCTTACATAGGCGGCTCTGAGCGACCGAACACACGGGACGAACGCCTGGCCCTGTCGACCCGACAGACCATCACGCAGTGATGAGTCCCGGAAACGACGAAGCCCCTGGACATGACGCCAGGGGCCTGGGGCACGGGCAGGCTGCCTTTCACTCGTACTCGCGAAGCAGATCCTCGATACGTCGGCCGCCGGACACCAAGTCCCTTACGCCGATGAGTCGCCCACCCCGCAGGGGGGCGGCGCATCACGATGCTGTGGTTACAGCGACCGCTCTATCTTCTGCTCCTCGACCTGCTCTTCCGCTTTGGTCTTCTCGTCGCGGACGGTGTACCTCGCCTGGGGCGACTCGCCCTGGATACGCCGGATCTCTCCGGTGTGCCTCTGGTTGTCCTGCCCCTGGTACTCCACACGATCGCCCTTGTTGAACTGCGGCACTGTCTTCACCTTTCGAAGTTGACTTGCACGGGTTCGCCTGTCTGAAGTGCGAAACCCGCCGCGCATCCGCTCTGAGCGCGGGGCGCAGTGTCATGACACCGCGACTCATCCGCCGCAGCGACCGCTATGGACCGAACGGGTAACACCATCCACGTTTGCTGGCTTGCGCTGCTCAAAATGGCCAACCGTAGCTGACAATCAGCCACTCACCTGCGACGTTCTCGCTACGACTGGCCGTCTATCGCTGACGATCACAGCAACGTGGCCGTACTAGGGCGTAGCTCCAGGCCACAAACAGGGTGCTGGCGAGATCGCCGCCGCTCGCGACACCGGTGGAGACGGACCCCGCGGACTCAAGCCGGCCACCTCGCCGTAATGGCCGCGCGGGGGCCCGCCGAGCGAGACAGGTGCACTCCGTACTTGGCCGCGTTCAGGTCGGCGACGGTCACCACCCGGTCCGGGCCTTCGGTGAGGTTGATCAGGTCGGGCAGCGAGCCTGAGCCGGCGCAGTCCAGGACGGCGTCGACTCCGTCCGGTGCCAGGACGATGACCCGTTCGCCCACTCCGGGGCCGTAGGTGGTCGGTGTCACCCCGAGTCCCGCGAGGAACTGGTGGTTGCGTGCGCTCGCAGTACCGATCGCAGTGGCGCCGCCGGCCGCAGCGAGCTGGACGGTAACCGTGCCGACCCCGCCGGCCGCGCCCTCGATCAGCGGGGCCGTGCCGGCGCCGTCCTTCAGCCGGTCGAGCGCAGGTGTGGCGGCGTCGATGTTCGCTGCCGCTCGGCCTGCTCCCAGTTCAGCGCGTCCAGCTTCGGCGCCCAGGCTGCAGGACGGCGTACTCGGCGTTCGCGCCTCCGAGTTCGGCGAGATCGCCGATGGTGAACACCTCGTCGCCCGCCTGAACACCGGTGGCCCCGGGGCCGACCTCGTCGATCACACGCGCGGCATCCACGCTGAGCACGTGGGGCAGCCGCACCGGCATCATGGCGCGCTCTCAGCGTCGCTGCTCCCTGCGCTCGTCACAATCGCGCTCACGACAACAGTGAAGAGGTGATCGGCGCGTGGCGCGAGCGAGGGTTGATCGCTGAGCCACGCGAGCGACCCGGCCAGCGCAAACAGGTCGGTGCCGTCGATGTCGGTTCGCGCCATGCCCTCAGCCTGAGCTCGAGCGAGGAGCCGCGTGCCGGCCGCGCGCATCGTGACGCACGAAGAATGGAGTGCAGACTCAGTGTCCTCAATGGCGGCCGTCATCAGCGCCACTACGTCCCGATACTCATGTGCGCACGCGACGAAGTCGCGTAGCCACGAAACGAGGGCGTCTTCGGGCGAGTTCGACGTTTCGAGCTCGCTTGCCCTTTCGGTCAGCTCGTCGAAGCTCGTGCAGAGCAAGGCGTCGAGCAGCGCCTCGCGCGGGAAGTGACGGAGCAGCGTCGCGAGCCCGACGCCGGCCCTGCGTGCGATGTCGCGCAGTGATACGTCGATGCCTTGCTCGGTGATGGCGCTACCCGCGACTGCGAGTAGGTCGTCGGTCTGGACAGCGCTGTATGAAGCGCAGCGACTGGTGCGCGTGAGTGGCCCTGCAGGACAGGCACAAGGAGAGCAATGTGGTACGTACGTCTCGGGGTAGTGGCGGAGCCCGCCGGGGAGACCGGGATGGCCGCGACGCCGAGCACAGTGAAGCAGGTGACAGCGCTCAGGTACGAGGTCGTGGTGGTGAAGGGCACGGGCAGCGCCGCGTCGTTCGCGGCCCCCATGCAGAACGCCCACGCCCCCGCCTAATGGGACTTGCCGGGTCGGAGAGACTCGGTGCCGTAGCCGCCAGCAGGTGAGCACTCTCCCCGCCGGAGCCGTTCGAGCTCTGTGGTCAGACCGTGCCCCTGCTGGTCGGCCGGGAGGCCAGACCGCTCATTAGGCGACCATCGTTCCTGCAGCCCTCACCGGTAGGGTTGTGACCTCTCGGTCCCGGTGGGTGCATGGCCAAGACTGCGAGCCGTTCGACGGCCACCATGAGTGACGCCAGCCCCGCCGGGCCGAGGCCGTCTGATCGGCTTCAGGGACACGCCCCGCAGAGGGCCGATTAATGAGCTCCCGGCAGACGACCTCACCACCGAGCAGGTGCTCCCGGAACGGCAGTGGAGTACGTACCTCGTGTTCATCGGATGGGACTGGGCGACCGAGACCCATGACGTGACGGTCATGGATGACACCGGCAAGCGCATCGATCGGTGGGAACTCGCCCACACCGAAGAAGGGTTCGCCAAGACCCTAGCCCGCCTGCGCAAGCACGGCGCCCCCGCCGATCTCCCCGTCGCCATCGAGACCACCCGCGGCCTGGCCGTCGACCGGCTGCTGGCCGCCGGCCACCCCATCGTGCCGGTCCACCCCAATGCCTTCCACGCCATGCGAGCACGCTGGGGCGCCTCCAAGGCCAAGACCGACGCGGGCGACAGCATGAAACTCGCCGACTACTTGCGCACCGACGGACACATGCTGCCCCGGCTGGAGCCCACCGAGCAGGCCACTCTCGGCTTGCAGGCTCTCACCCGGCAACGCGCTGATCATGTCGAGGCCAGGGTCGCTGCCGTCAACCAGCTCGTCGCACTGCTGGATGAGCACTGGCCCGGCGGCAAGGTCCTCTTTGCCGACCTGGACAGCGACATCGCCATGGCCTTCCTGGAGAAGTACCCCACCCCGGCCTCAGCCGCCAAACTCACCGCTGGGCGGCTCGAAGCCTGGTGCAAGCGCCACCACTACTCCGGCAGGAAGTCCGGCAGTGTCCTGATCGAGCGTCTGCGCGCCGCCCCGAAGGCAGCGTCCCGCCTCGCCGACGCCGTCGTCGGACAGCTCGTCCGTGCCCAGGTCCAGTTGGTGCAGGGCATACGGGCCACCATCCGAACTCTGGACAGGGCCGTCGCCGAAGCCACCAAGACCCATCCCTACGCGCCGCTGTTCGCCACCATGCCGCGGATCGGCAAGGTGAACCTCGGCCAGATCATCGGCGAGATCGGCCCGATCCTGGAACGCGCCCAGACCTGCGAACAGTTCATCGCCGAGGCCGGTGTCGTCCCCGTCACCCGCGCCTCGGGCAAGTCCCACACGGTCGCCTTCCGCTTCGCGACCAACCGCAGAGCCCGCATCGCCCTGACCACCTTCGCCGACAACAGCCGCCACGGCAGCGACTGGGCCGCGAAGATCTACAACGATGCCCGAGCCCGCAAGAAGCGGCACCCCCACGCCATCCGTATCCTCGCGCGCTCCTGGCTCCGCGTGATATGGGCCTGCTGGCGCGACGGAACCTGCTACGACCCCGCCATCCACCGGGCCAACAACAAGATCAAAATGCCCGCCGAGGAACCGATGCCGGCATAGAGGTTGACTCAGGGAACTCATGGGGTGGCGTGCCCGCCTGGCTGTTGGGCGTGAGCACTGGATCCATTAGGCCGCGCGCCGCCTTCCGCAGGCTGCAGGGAGCGAAGTACCTGACCAGGAGGATGAGTTGCTGCTGATCGGCGATGACTGGGCCGAAGACCACCATGACATCGAGGTCCAGGACGAGGCGGGCCGGAAACTCGCCGCGGCGAGGCTGCCCGAGGGCGTGGAGGGGATCGCGAAGCTGCACGAGCTCCTCGCGAAGCATGGCGGCACGGACCTGGATCCGGCCGCGGTGGTGGTGGGGATCGAGACCGACCGGGGCTCGTGGGTGCAGGCTCTGATCGGCTCCGGCTACCAGGTCTATGCGATCAACCCCCGGCAGGTCGCCCGGTTCAAGGAGAGGTACGGCACGTCCGGCGCCAAGAGCGACAAGGGCGACGCGCACGCGCTCGCGGACATGGTCCGCATCGACCGCGACCAGCTGCGGCCGGTGGCCGGGGACAGCGAACAGGCGCAGGCCATCAAGGTCGTCGCCCGTGCGCACCAGACCCTGATCTGGGAACGCACCCGCACCTTCCAGCGGCTGCGGACCACGCTGCGCGAGTACTTCCCTGCCGCCCTTGACGCCTACGCGGACCTTGAACTGACCAGCACGGACGCTCTGGAACTGCTGATCAAGGCGCCCACCCCCGCGGCCGGGGCGAAGCTGACGCGCACCCAGATCACCGCAGTCCTGGCCCGTCACCGCCGCCGCCACCGCGAGGCGAAGGCGGCCACGATCCAGACCGCCCTACGCCAGCCGCAGCTCGGCCTGCCCGAGCCGGTCACCGCTGCTTACGCGGCCACGGCCACCGCTCACGCACGGCTGATCATCGCGCTGAACGAGCAGATAGCCGCGATGGAAGTGCAGGTGAAGGCGCATTTTCTGGCGCACCCGGACGCTGAGATCTACCTCTCGATGCCCGGCATCGCGGAGATCACCGGCGCCCGGGTGCTCGCCGAGTTCGGAGACGACCCCACCCGCTACGCCTGTGCGAAAGCGCGGAAGAACTACGCCGGCACCAGCCCGATCACCCGGGCCTCCGGCAAGAGCCACACCGTCCAGGCCCGCTTCGTCCGCAACAACCGGCTCGCCGACGCACTGCAGACCCAGGCGTTCTCCGCGCTGCGGGCCTCACCTGGCGCCCGCCGCTATTACGACAAGCAACGAGCCCGCGAGGCCGACTACAACCCCGCCCTGCGCCAGCTCGGCAACCGCCTTGTCGGCATCCTCCACGGCTGCCTCAAGACCCGAACCCTCTACGACGAAGCGACCGCCTGGTCGCACCACGCCCAACCCCAAGCCGCTTGACATCAAACGACATGGGGTGTCTGACCCGTCACCAACGCGCTCCGCACGTCTGCCGTCGTCGGCCGGCCGTAAGCCCCGGGTCGGCCAGCGACCGCAGCGAAACGCCGACCCGGCATCGCTCGAACATATACGTGACCGAGACAGGCTCACGCCCATCTGAGCTTCCATGCAGACTGGAGCGTCGTCGCTCGCGACGTTGTCGTAGGTCGCGATGCACGTCCCACGACGAGGCCCTGCTCGCCTCCGGTGCGACGATCACGGTAGGGCCGAGTCATCGCACCGTCATAAGAAGGCCGAAGCTCGCCACGAGCGGACGGCGCAGACGCACGGGCGAGCGACCGTTCGGCCACCAGCGTCGTCACGTGCGCCGGCTGGGCATCGTGCCCCATCCGCGCCCGATCGTGCGGGAACCGCGGGAAATCACGGTGGCGAGCGGAGTGCACGCAGCAACACGGCCCATGGCCGTCTTGCCTGTTCAGAGGCCGTTCACCTGCGCGGTGGGTGTGGGATTTGAACCCACGGTGGCTCGCGCCACGACGGTTTTCAAGATTGTTTCAGGTATTGGCTCGTCCATGACGCTTCCGCCAACTTCCGACGAAGAGCGGCACTGACAACAGGAGCAGGGCGCCTTCGACGGCCAGGCTGACCAGCCCAAGCGGTTCGGTCCAATTGCCGATGTCGTCGCTGTAGTCGGGCAGTCCCGGCCCCCTGGACAGGATGTAGCCCAGCAAGGGGCCGGCGGCGACCCCGGCTGCCAGCAGCCATCCCAGTCGGACGACGCCGCTGAGGAGCAGCACGGCGGTGACCACGGCCGCGATCTCCAAGACGTGGTAGGCGACGCCGATGTAGTAGGGGTCCCTTGTTGCTGTGATACCGCCTTGGTCGACGACATGGATGGCAGCCACCACGAGGGACAGCAGAGCTCCCGCCCACCTGGCGACCCAGGTAGCTCCCGGCACCGCCGCGGTGTGGTGTGACATGCCCAGGCACCTCTTTCTTCTTCGTCAGCGCCGCTGCGGTGCCGCGATTCCATCCACGCGCTGGCTCCTGAACAGACGGCGCGTCCCTGTATCAGGTCCCAGCATCAGCGGACGCGGGTTGACGTCTCCCCCGACGGTGCAGAGGAGTGACTTTGGGTGAACGTTGGCTGATGCGGCAATAGGGTCCGTCTTCAAACGGTTCTTGCCCAGAGTAGGCACGACGCGAGTGCGACCGCCGCTTCGCAGGAGGTGGCAGTCTTGTCGTATCTGGTGGCGATGCCGCGGAAGCCCTTGAGGCGGTCAGATCCGCGACGGCGGGCGGCGGGCAGAAGTCCTACCTGCGCAAGATCGCGCAAGGAAGGACGCCACCTCGCAGCTTGGTCAACTCAATGGGCAACAGGGTTCTGGGGACACTCAAACCTGGTCGGGTAAGCCGCGGTAGGCGCAGTTCGCTTCTGACGCAGGGGCCCGCACGTCAGGCGGGCGCGCTCTCCAGGTGCAACGAGGTGCCGGACGAGCTTGGTACCCAGGCCGACGGGAGCGCAGCAGCCAGTGCATGCTGCGCACGCCAGCCTGTGCAGTGGCCGGGAACGACTAGGCTCGGCGCGAATTGCGCCAGGGCGGTGATTGTCGGCGGGATGATCGGTTCGAATGCCGGCCCGCTCAGATGCAGTCCGCCGACGAGGGCATGGAGCCGGTCGACCTGGGTGAGGCGGAGGGCGTGTCGAACGATGTTGACCGCGCCGGCGTGGCCGCAGCCGGTCAGCACCACCAGTCCGTGCCCCCGCAGGTTCACGACGAGGGCCTGATCGTCGATGATTTTCGCGTCGTGTGCCCACCGCTCGCCCGTCCACGCCTCATGACTGGGCGGCATGCCCCGTTCGAACTCAGTTGTCCTGTCGACTTCACCAGTGATCAGTACGCTCTCATCGAGGAGCAGGGAGGGTACGCGCCGTTCCACCACGTCGAATCCCTCCTGGCGCAGAGCCTTCTTGCTGACGGTGGGAAACGGCTGGACCTCCGAACCCGGGAGCATCACGCGACGGCGAGTCCACACCTCGGGATGTACGAGCATCGGCATTGTTGAGGCGCGCCGGCGTCCTGCGAGCCCGGCCAGGCCTCCGGCGTGGTCGAAGTGGCCGTGACTGAGCACGACCGCTTGGAGATCGTCGAAGCGCACTCCGAGCCGGTCGGCGTTGACGACCATTCCTGTCGGGGAGAGCCCGGCGTCGAACAGCAGCGAGCTGGTGTGTCCGAGTCGCTTGATCGTGACCAGCGCGGAGAAGCCGTGCTCGGCGACGAGGCCGACGAAGCTCTCGCCCTCCTCGAAGTGCGGCGCCGGCTTGACACCGACGCTGAAGGGAGCACGGCGCGTACGGTCATCGCCGCCCAGCAGAGCGTCGTAGACGTTGTCGACGAGAATCGTGATCTCGACCTCGTCGACCGGTTCAAGATGAATGGGGTCCACCGCGGGCCCGAAGGCGGGACGAGGCGTAGCACTGGCCGCTTCGGCGGCGGTACCTGGAGCAAGACACATGTGAATAGCTTTCTGCCGATTGTTCGGCTGGTTCGTCGCCGATGAGCCGCCCACGACTATTGACGCGGACCTCACCGCTTTGGCCCGATCAGCCGGGTGTGCCGTGGCGGCCGCGAGGGGGCATTGGCATCGCCACAACCACCACAGTGGATTGGAGCGGCGGCGCACGCAGCCGGGACACAGGCCGGACGGGCTGCGCACCAAGGCGGCCGACCGGGCTCTGTCGCTGCTTTCGAGGCCGCCCGGCCCACGGCGATGCTGCGCTGCTCATCGATGCGGGCGGGAATCAGGGGCAGTTGCTCGCGCCGAGACCTACTGCCCGAAGGCCGTCTTGTAGCGTTCGACGAAGGCTCCGGCGGGGCCCTGTGCTGCCGTGTTCTTCCTGCGCAATCGCATCGGATCTGCCCTCACGGGCGGGACCCGGCCGCCTCTATCGGGCGATGCCTTGGTGAGCCTCGCCGAGGTGGGCGAAGCCGGTGCCTATTCCTCCCCGGCCCTCGCGGTCGGGGCGACGACCTCGATCAGTCCGGTCTCGACGTCGTAGACGAGCCCTGTCACAAGGCCTGCGGGCATCCTGGTCTTGAGGACCTCCTTGAGGACCCCGACGTCGAGCCGGA
>NZ_JBSFJX010000201.1:0-14112 GCF_053598275.1 Streptomyces sp. NPDC001156
AAGTCCCTGGGCTATCTGGTGCCCGCGCTCGCCCACGGGGAGCCCGTCGTCGTGGCGACCGCCACCTTGGCGCTGCAACGTCAGCTGGTCGAGCGCATGGGCCCGGTCATGGCCACCGGCTCGGTCACCCTCGCCCCGCTGACCAGCGGTGGCACGCAGGGGCAGCAGCCGGCCGCCACTCTCCGCTACACCAACACCGGCGATCATCCGCTCACTCTCTCCCTGGCCGTGAACCTGGCCACCGAGGCCGGGCGGGCCATCCCCGACGGGGTGGTCAGCACTGGCTCCAGCACCGTGCAACTGGCGCCCGGTGCCACCGCCGACGTGCCGCTGCGCACCGACGCGACGCACGCGGTCCGCGGCAAGTTCTACGGATACGTCACCGCGAAGTCCGCCGACGGCACCGTGCTCGCCCACACCACCGTCTCCCTCGTGGTGCACGCCCCCCAGCACCGGCTGACCGTGGTCTACCGTGACCGCAACGGCCAGATCAGGCCTGGCTGGCTGGCGAACATCTGGGGCCCCGACGGGTTCGTGGACTACACGGACCGTGACGCGGGAGTGGCCGTCGTGGAGGAGGGCACGTATTACCTCAGCACGGGCTTCTTCGACCGGGCCGATGACGGCGAAGAGCGGGGCAAGATCGTCGACCCCGAGGTGAAGGTCACCAAGGACATGACGGTGACGCTGGACGCTTCGAAGGCCACCGAGGTGCAGATCCGCACGCCTCGCCCTGCGGAGCAGCACGGTGTTCTCAGCACCACGTTCTACCGCCAGATCGACGGGCACGGCCTGGTGGAGGGCTCGCTGTCCTTCGACACCGTCAAGCGGCTCTATGTCAGCCCCACTGCTCCGGTCACCGACGGTACCTTCGAGTTCTCCTCGCGATGGCAGATGACGGCCCCGCAGCTGCGGGCGGAAGTGTCGGGCAGCTCACAGCAGTTCGCCCCGTACTACGAGCCGTACTCCCCGGTCTTCGGGGACCAGGGCGCGCGGCTGACGGCTGTGGCCGCCGGCGTGGCGGCGGCGCCCGACTTCAGCGGGGCGCGCGGCAAGCTGGCCGTCGTTCAGGACGACTGGTCCGACCGATGGGCTGTCGCCAAGGCCGCGGCGGCCGCGGGGGCCAAGGCGCTGCTGCTGGTGGAGCCCGAGGGTTCCTCCGACTGGACCCGCTGGCAGCCGAACGGTGACCGGATGGCCCTGCCCGCCATGCAGACCTCCTTCAAGATCGGGTCGGCTCTGCTGGACCGCATCAAGAACGGCACCACGACGGTGGAGTTCTCCGGCACGGTGCGCAGCCCCTATCTGTACGACGTGATGCAGGTTTCGAAGGGCTCCATTCCCAAGCAGGTGGTCTACACCGTCTCGGACCGCAACACCGCGGAGGTCCGCAGCACGTACACCCGCACCGGTGCCTCGGCCTGGGCGAGCGAGCAGCGTTTCGCCTGGCGGCCGTTCCAGGACACCGCGTGGAACCAGTACAGCCGCTACGTCCCGGTGGGACAGGACCGCGTCGAGTACGTGAGCGCCGGAGACACGTTGTGGCAGCACGTCGTGCACCACAACATCGTCCCCGACGTTGACTTCCCGCTGTCGGCCGGCATGCACGACCTCACGCACACCTACCAGCCCGGCCAGCGCACCACGGAGCGGTGGTTCGGAGCAGTGGTCCGCCCATCGATCCCGCGAGGTAAGGGCCTGTCATCGGTGCGTGACGGCGACACCCTGTCGGTGTTCATTCCCGAGTTCAATGACTCCGGCGCCGGTCACTGGTCGTTCGCGGAGGCCGACCCCTTCGGCGGAATCGGCGGTGGCCCTGGCGTGTCGTCCGTGAACGACACCTCCAAGGCGGAGCTGTACCGCAACGGTGAGCAGATCGCCACGTCCGACAACGGCGCGTGGGGCGACTTCGAGGTGCCCGCGGGCGACGCCGCATACCGGCTGGATCTGACCACGGCCCGTGTCTCGGACGACTGGCACTTCGGCACCGGCACCCACACCTCGTGGACGTTCCGCTCGGACACCGCGGCCGAGACGACTCTGCTGCCGCTGCTCCAGCTCGACTACGACGTGCCGGTCGACGCACAGAACGCGGTGGGACGAGGGCGCACGCACACCCTCGGTCTGACCGTCCGCATGCAGGACGGCATGGCCGCGCCGCGCGGCGTGAAGCTGAAGGTCGAGGCGTCCTACGACGACGGGAAGACCTGGACCACGACCCGCACCGAACAGCAGGACGGCGACGGACAGTTCACCGCAACTGTGGAGCGGCCGTCGAACGTGCACGGCGACGCGTACGTGACGCTGCGGGTGACCGCGACGGACTCCGCCGGCAACAGCGTCCAGCAGACCGTGAACCGCGCGTACCTTCATCGCGGCACCGAGTGAGCCGCAGGCAACGCTGACGCGGATCATCCCGACCGAACCGCGGCGGGTGCCAGGGCCATGCGGTCTCTAGCACCCGCCGCGGTGTGTTTAGCCTCGATCTTGCATGACGGTCCATTGACGGAGTCGGTGGGCCGTTTCGCTTTCCGTGGCTGATGGCGGGCATGCTGGCGGCCGAGTGTCGCGTCGGATGGGCGCCGGGTTCCACTGCTCCGGACTGCGCCGGTCGCCCGGGAGACCCCCCGCCACCGGCACCGTTGCCGTAACCGGCGGAGGAACGCGGTCTGCCGGCCGCCCACGACGCTGGCTGGTGGCGACGGCGGCTGCGGCCGCACTGGTGGCGGCGGCGTGGGCTACCGTTCTCGCCGCGAGTGACCCCGCTGCGCCTTCCCGCACGGTGGCGAAGGCTCTCCCGGCGCGGGACGGGACCGACCCTTACGACGACGGCTGCCGGGCGGATGCCAAACAGCTGGATTGGCAGCCGGTTCAGTGGCCCGACGGGCGAACTTACGGGTCCGTCCTGCTGATGTACTCCCCGGCGTGCAGGGCGGCGTGGGGATACCTGCAGGGACCCGAGTCCCGAACCTGGACCACCCATATCGATGCTCACCGTGACCCGGATCGGGCGTCGGCTCCGTCCCAGTACAGCGGAGATCAGACGCTCCCGGGAAGCTGGGCAACGTCCTGTCCACTGGTCCCGGGTGTGTGTACGTGGAGGCGTACGTGGAACAGAGCGGGCACCTGGGCGCTCGCACTCGTACTGCGTGCATGCAGCCGGCTGCCCCTGACAGTGCCAGTGGAGGATGACGTAGCGTGGCGCGGAGGAGCTAGGCCTGCTTGATGGTGGGACGTCGGACTCGAGGACGACCTTGTCGCCGACCAGGACTCCACCGGGCGCTGTTACGTTGGAAGCTGTTAGGGCAGCGGGGTACCGCCGGTGGCGTTGAGGATCTCCGCGGTGATGAAGCTTGCCCGCGGCGAGGCCAGAAATACGTAGGCTGGTGCTATCTCGGCAGGCTGGGCGGGCCGGCCGAGCGGCGCCTGCTTGCCGAACTCGACGGTGTCGGGCATGGTCGCCGGAATCAGTGGGGTCCACACCGGGCCGGGAGCGACGGCGTTGACGCGGATGCCGTCCTTGGCCACCATTTGCGCGAGCCCCTGGGTGAAGGTCACGATGGCGCCCTTGGTCATGGCGTAATCGAGCAGATGTGGACTCGGCTTGTACGCCTGCACAGAGGTCGAGTTGATGATGGAGCCGCCCGCGTTGATGTGCGGCAGGGCCATCTTGCACAACCAGAACATGCCGTACAGGTTCGTGCGGATGACCCGGTCGAGCTGCTCGGTCGAGATCGACTCGATCCCTTCGGGCTGAGACATCTGGTAGGCCGCGTTGTTGACCAGGATGTCGATGCGCCCAAACTCGGCGACGGCACGTTCCACCAGGCGGCGGCACTGTTCTTCCTCACGGATGTCGCAGGCAACCGCCACTGCTTTGCGGCCCGCGTCCTCGATGAGGCGGGTGGTCTCGGCCGCGTCCCTGCCCTCTTCCGGCAGGTAGGTGAACAGGACGTCGGCTCCTTCGCGGGCGTAGGCAAGGGCAACGGCCCGTCCGATACCGGAGTCACCTCCGGTCACCAATGCCTTGCGGTCCTGGAGCTGTGCGCTGCCCTGGTAGGAGTCCTCGCCGTGGTCAGGTGGCGGGTCCATGGGGCCGGTCCAACCGGGATGCTGCTGGTCCTGCTGGGGGAAGTCTGGGCGGGGATGCTTGCGGGTGGGATCCTCGGTCACGGGGAGTTTCCTCCTTCTGTGTCCGGTATGGCGCGGACGTTCACTGCGCCGTGTGATCCTCCGCCGTGTGCGTAACATGGACACCATCGCTGAGTGCGGCTGGGAAGATGGCGGGGATCACGAGGATCCCGCCCCCTTCTCGCGGTGTGCCGCGAGGGGTCCGGCGGTCCGGCGGCGGTGGCTGGTGTCGCACCACGGGTAGATGCCGCTGCGTCGGCAGGTGCAGAGCGCCACGACGAATCGACTGGACACGGCCACGGTGCCGTCGGCGAGAGTGACCTCCACCGGGCCGGGCACGAGCAGCGGCCCGTCCTGGGTCAGCATGATGTGGCAGGGCCGATCAGGCTTGCTGGGCACGAATGATCACCAGTTCTTCGAGCTCTTCATGCGGAGCGAGAAGCCGACGGTCGCGAAGCCACGCAAGTCGTGACAGCAGGACCGGCCCGAAAGGTGTGTGCATGCGGTCGCTGACGGTGACCCGCAGCCCGGCCCGGGACAACCTTCGCAGGGTCGCGTTGGTTCCGCTCAGTGCGGACTGCACCATCAGCAGGACGCCGCCAGGCCGCAAGGCTTGTGGCACTTCCTCGCAGATACGGTCCAGGATCGCGCGCCCGTCATGGCCGGCGTCCCAGGCATCGCTTGCCTTGATGTGGAGACCGATATCGCGCGCGCGGTGAGTCGATAGCCCCGGGGACGGAACATAGGGCGGGTTGCTGACCACCAGGTCGAACTTCCGGCCCTGTACCGGCGACAGCAGGTCTCCGACGCGAACATTCAGGCTCTGACCCGCCCGCAACGCATTCAGGCGCGCAGTCATCACGGCACCCCAGGTGATATCCGTCGCGGTGACACGGGCGCCCTGTCGTGCCGCGTAAACGGCCAGCGTTCCATTGCCCGTTCCCAGGTCAAGGACGTCCATCCCCGGCCCAGGCCCCTCCCGGCGAAGGGCCCGTGCCAGGAAGAAGGTGTCGGCCTGCGGCGTGTACACCCCTGGCGGAGTCGCGAGCGGCGGCAGCCACGGACATACGACGGTTTCCGCCATCAGGGCACCTCCGTTCCCGGGCCGGAGGGCAGCCCACCACACGGTTTCGCCCACGGGCTCAGATCTCCACCCTGCGCCGCTGCCATGCTCCTCCGCAATCCGTGCACATACGGCTCGTCGGCGGCCACAGCGGGAGAGGCGGCAGGGATCCTGTCAGCGGCGGGATCTGAGGAAGCACCTTGGCGCGATAGACGTCGAAGAAGCCTTGCCTGGTCCTTGCCGATCTGACTGATGTGCAAGAGCGCCGTGTCGACCCGGGCCATTCGCGGTACTCGCGGATGCGGCGGCACAACCCACGGGCGCAGAAGGTGAATCTTCATGACGTCATTGCTGTGCAGGTCGCGCAAAGGCTCCATGACAGGACTCTCGGCGGTGGTCACGGGCGGATCGCGCGGTCTTGGGCTGCTGCTGGCCGAGCAGTTGCTGATCCGCGGCTGCGCGGTCACGATCGCCGCCCGGGACGAAGAGGAGCTCGGCCGCGCGCGGGACTTCCTGACCGGAGGGCGGCCCGGAGCACGAGTACGGGAGGTCCGCTGCGATGTGACTGACCCTGCGGCGGTCGAGTCGCTGATGGCTGGCACAGCCGACGCATACGGCGGGATCGACGTGGTGATCGCGAATGCGGGCATCATCCAGGTCGCGCCGCTGGAGTCGATCGATGCCGACGAGTTCCGGTCGGCCATGGACACCATCTACGTGGGCGCTCTCAACACCTCGCTCGAAGCCCTGCCCTGGCTGCGGCGCAGCCGGGGCGGCGGCCGACTGGCGCTGATTGGCTCGGTCGGCGGACTGCTCGCGGTGCCGCACCTGCTACCGTACTCGTGTGCCAAGTCCGCCGTCGCGGCCCTTGCCGAGGGTCTGCACGCGGAACTGCGGAGCCAGGGCGTGAGTGTGACGGCCGTCCACCCCGGGCTGATGCGGACCGGTTCGCATCTGGCCGCGGAGTTCGGCGGGGACGAGGCCGCGGAGTTCGCGTGGTTCTCGGCGCTCGCGGGCAGCCCTCTGGTGTCGATGGACGCGCGCCGTGCCGCCGACCGCATCGTGACGGCCGTGGAGCGGCGTCGGACCCGCATGGTGCTGACCCCCATGGCGAAGGCAGCCGGTGTCGCCCATGGCGTGGCCCCCGCGCTGACCACCCGGCTGAGCGCGTTGGCCGCCAGGTCGCTGCCCCGCTCTCCGGACCGGGGCGAGGGCCGTGGCCTGCACAAGGGACGGGATGTCGAACCGGGCCCGGACAGGAAGGCGCATCCGGTGGCACGGCGACTGCGCGACTGGGGGAGCGCCCTGAACGATCGGGCGGCCCGTCGGCTGAACCAGTTGCCGTACACCGCGCAGGGCGGCCGGTGACCACGAACCAGTGGTACACGGAGCCCGCCTCCACCGGCGCGGCGCTCCGCCGGTTGCGCGGACCCCTCATCGGGGACTCGGCGTCCCACACGATTCCCGCGACCACCCGCAGATCGGAGACGAGACCCGCGTACATCGCATCCCGGCCCGCCCAAAAGGTGGTCACCGTGACCACACCACGGTCGATCTCCCGACCGAGCCGAGGTACTGCCTGTTCTGCCTGTTCGCGTGCGCTGTCGCGGTGGAGAAGCGTCTTGACCATGCCGTCCTCCTTGGCCTGGAACATTGCATAGGCCTTGGGGGCGTCCTCCAGGGGTGCGTCCACCGGACGGCCGACCGGTCAGGATTTGCCGCGGCCGGTGACGAAGTCTCGGGCCCGGTCGACCAGGCCGGCGCCGGGGGCGAGGAGCTTGTTGGCGGGGGCAGTGTCGGGGGCGGCGGGGTGCGGGCGAGTGGGGGCCAGGGCCTTGGCGCGCCGGACCTTCTCCCCGAGATCGCCGAGCGTCTCGGAGGAGCAGGCCTGCCGCAGCATCGGGAAGAGGTTGTTCTCCTCGTCCTCGACGTGGGCGGCTACCTCTTCCATGAGCTGCTGCAGCAGCGGGCTCATCTGCTCGTCATCGGCCTTTGTCTTCTCCAGCTGTTTGAGGAGTTTCTCGATACGGCTGTGATCGGCGATCTCCTTGTCCGCGATCCGGTCGCCGTCCTCGACGTGCTCGCGTACCGCCGGGTACAGGTACTGCTCCTCGGCGACCAAGTGGCGCACCAGCTCGATGGTGGCCTCGTCGACGAGATCGCGCAGTTCCTGGCCTTCGTTGGTCGTGGATTGGATTCTGGCGAAGATCTCTTCGACCTCCCGGTGGTCGGCCATCAGTTCCTCGATCACATTCCCGCCGTGCCCCATGGTCATCCGCCCTTCGCTTGTCCTGCAGGCCCGTCCGGCCCCTCAGACACTGATCCCCGTCCCAGGGATCCATGAGGGGCCCAACGCACTCGCCTCACCTGAACAGACGCGAATATGCGTCGGAGGTCGCAGGCCAGCAGCCCGAACAGCGACGCAGGAATGGGGCGGCGGCGTGCCGCCGGAAGAGCAGTCCGAGCATCCGTAACGCCGGGCCAGCAGTCATTCCCGGGAGTTGCTGAAGGCAGCGGAGCGGTTGCAGCCCGAGCACGTTCAGCGGCATCGAGCGCCCCCGATGCGAGCGCTGAAGCTAATCCGTGTGCCTGCGCACTGCCCGGCGAGCGGACTTGAAGTGTGCAGGGTCCAACTCGGTGGAGTATGAGGATCATGCAGCGGAAGAGCGAGAGGGTCGGCAGAGATCAACACCACGATGCGGAGGACGCTCTCAACAAGCTTTACACCACGCCGCCGCCCGGCTTCATTTCACGCCGGAAGGAACTGGCGGCTGCCGCCAAGGCAGCAGGCCACGCATCCGTGGTGCAACACCAGCCACCGCCGCCACGGCACGTTCCCGGAGGAAGGCGCCCAGCTGGCCACCGGCCATACTGCGCTGCACCACTCCAGGCGTGGCCTCCTCACGGGAGACGCTCGGGGTCGGCGCACCGGACGTGAAGCCACCCTGAAGCGGCGGGACAGCGCCCCTTGGAACGAGGCCGTGCCCCGAGCCACATATCAGCTTTCGGCGACGACGCGCACGGTTTCCAGCCGTCTGTCGGCCGCGTCCGGCAGGAACATTCCGGCCGTGACTCCCGTGGTCAGGTATTCCAGCACGGGCTCGGTCAGACGCTCACCCGGCAGGACGACAGGGATGCCGGGAGGGTAGGGGGTGATCATCTCGGCGGCAACCCTGCCGCAGGCCTCCGTGACGGGAACGGTCGTATGTCGCGTGAAATAGGCGTCGCGGGGCAGCCGTGCCTGATCCATGCGCAGATCGGCCGGGGACGGGACGGCTACCTGGGGAGCGTCCCGCAGACCGGCGGCGTGGCCGGCCAGGTCGCGCAGGGCCGTGAGGAGGCGTGCGGTGGTCTGCTCGTCGTCAGCGTGGGTGAGCTGGGCGCTGATGCGCCGGTGGTCGAAGAGGTGGACGTCGATGTGATGGTTCTCCCGCAGCCAGTCGGCTGCCCGATAGCCGCTGGTGCCCAGTTCGCTGATGTCCATCACGACCGGCAGGGGGTCGAAGTCCGCGGCACGGCCGGGGCCGCAGAAGTCTGCCGCGTCGTTGACGTGGAAACCGTCGATCGTCTCGATCGCGGTGCGGGTGCGTGCGGCCAGTTCCAAGGCTCGGCCGATGAGGTCGCGGCCTTGCTGGACCATCTGCCGGCGCCAGGCGTCGATGCCGGCGTAGAGCAGGACGTTCGGGCTCGTCGTGCCGAGCAGGTCGGCACGAGAGGCCAGCTCCGCGGGATCGATGAGGTCACCCTGGAGGTGGAACACCGAGCCCTGCTCCAGCCCGCTGCCCATCTTGTGGATGCTGGTCACACAGATGTCGGCGCCCGCGTCCATGGCCCACGACGGCAGACCGTCGTGGAAGGGCAGATGCGCTCCCCACGCCTCGTCCACGATGAGCCGCTTGCCGCGACGGTGACAGGCGTCCGCGATGCCCGTGAGGTCGGCCGCGGCTCCGTATGGGGTCGGGCTGGTGACCAGGGCCCCGTCGGCATCGGGATGCTCCGTGAACGCCTTGTCGTAGGCGGCCGCTGACGGGGGATGGGCGATGTGCCGGGCGGCGTCCCACTGGGGCTCCACCCACACCGGCTCCACACCGGACAGGATGAGCCCGGCGACCACCGACTTGTGCGCGTCGCGCCCGACGAGGAGCCGATGGTGGGGACAGGTCACCGCCAGCATGGCGGCTTTCACCGACAGGGAGCTGCCGCATGTCGAGAAGAACGTGTGGTCGGCGTGTACCGCGTCGGCCATGAGCTCCTCGGCCCGCTCCAGTACGCGGGCACGGGTGAGACGGTCGTCAAGCCCGCCGTTGGCCAGGACGTCGCCGAAGAACACGGCGTCCCCCAGAACGGCCCGGGCGCGGGGGTCCGCGCCGCGCGCCTGCTTGTGCCCCGGCGGCGTGAATCCCAGCTCGTTTGCGTCGTGATAGCGGGCGAGGGCATCGAGGACGGGCGCCTCATCGTGGTTCAGACCCATGTGTGAGCCGTTCCCGAAAACACGGCCGGCATGTCCCGTGGTCCGTCCAGGCGAGTGGTGGACGACGGCCGTGTGCGTCGCAGGGCTGCTTCGGGGAACTCTCCGCAGAACGGACACGACATGAACGGGGCGCGTCAAACCCCGCGCTGTCGGGCGCGCGACATCCGATCGGTTGCACCGTCCGGTCCGTGCGAGTGTTTCGCGATTGCTGGGTACTCGGCCGCGACCCTGCGGCGAAACAATGGCTGAAGTGGTTGGCCAGCGGCGGCAGAAGGAAGCCGTTCCGTGTGCCCGGAACCGACTCGGCGCTCTGCAGCGGCCCAGGATGCCCTACGGCCTGACTCCTGCCTCGGGCTCCTCCTTCCGCCCGCTGCGCAGCAGCCAGGTGGCGCCGCCGACGGCGAGGGCGACCGGCCAGTCCAGAACTCCCGCCACGGCCAGCGCTACAAGTCCTCCGTAGAATGCCAGATCTTCGACGGGCGGATTACCGGGCAGCCGTGCCGTCGCCGCTCGGGCCGTGCTCGTCATCTCCTCCTTGCTGAGATACGGAATCGGCACCGAAGGATGCAGGGTGCGCATGTGCAGGTGCATACCGTGGCCGTTGCCCGCGTGCGTCTCTTGTTGTGGGTACTCAGCTGCCTTGCCCATCACACTCCTCCTTCTGTCGAATGTGATGTGCCCTTTCATTGTCGCGCGCCTCTTGTGGCATATGCGGGTGGAGACGATTGCGCTGGAAACTCGGAAGGAAGCGTACGGGGCCATGATCACTCGCCCCATGGCAGCTCCAGCCCCAAGTCTCGGAGCCGACCTCTCGCCGTTGTCAACTGCACGCCGATGGAAGGGAACTTTGGAGTGGGTGATGGGAGGACTGGGGCCGGTAACAGAGCCAGGACCGCAACGGTAGATGATCCGCTCATGCGCATACGACGAGAGGCCCGCTGGGTCTTATGGGGACTGTGGCTTGCATGTCTAGTGTTCTGCATCTGGTTCTTCGCAGAGGTGATCATGTTGTACATGCAGGCCGAGTCCTGGTGACACAAATACCGTGCCACTCCCGTGCCAGAACGGACGGGGAGTCACGGGTAATCGGGGTTCGCCGGGGGTGTGCCGTCACGCGCCGCCCGAAGTAGGCAATCCCCAGGTCGCGCCCGCGATCGCCCCACCTCGCTCCTAAAGCGGTGCTCTGAGGAGCCGTGGCCACTCGGCGCCTGTCGTGGCTGTCATCATCATTGGATGGCAGGCAGACAGCTACCGGCAGGTTGGACGCTGGAGGAGATCCGCGAGGTCTCTGGCGACAGGCAGGCCACACCTCTCGGCACCGATCCCGTCGTGATGGGCTGGCTGGCGCAAGGCGAGCAGCTCCACCCCGAGATCGTCTTGGGATTCCATGGACTCTGTCTGGTGAAGGCCGTCAACGACGACGACTGGTATATGGGCAGCCTGAACGACGACGGCAGCGTCACCTGCTGGAGCGTCTACGGCGACCTCTACGAGGCACTGCGCGGCCTGTAGCCCGACGGTACCGGCTGGACGGCGCCCGTCTCAGTTTCCGTCTCATTCAGCGCCGTTCATGGCCGTACAGACGAGACCCAAAGCCGTCCCAGCGCCGACGCCCGGCTGCCTATGAACCCAGGTGAACGCCCCCGCATACAGCCGCGGGCCCCACCAACACAGTTGGAAAGCGTGTTGGACGTCCCCGAGGGGCTCTCTGCAGATCCGTGAATCCTCAGCCGGAAGCCGGTGAGCCAGCCGCGGACGCATGCCCTGTGCGCGAGGTGGGCGGCCTGCGGCGAAAGATCTCGGCCACCGCTGTGTTCGCGACCACGATGACCGCCATGGCTACCGCGGCAACGGGATGCCGGACTCCGTACACAGCCGCTGCTCCACCACCCAGCACCACCGCCTTGACAGCGAGCACGAGAGGCAGCGGCGGCCGCAGCCGCGCTTTCGGTGCCGCGAACAATGACCACAGCACCACCGCCAGCAGGGGCGTTCCCACGCCGAGCAGGATACGAAGGGCCTCGTCGTCGCCGACGGCGAATCCCCACCAGCTCAGGCACGCCAGAGCAGCAAGCTCGAGCAGAAACGCCAGGAGTTCGTTGGCGGCATACCAGCGCCGCTCATCTAGCACGACCAACGCGTTAGGCGGTGTTGGCATGGAGTCCTCTCGGCGCCCCGGGACTCCCAGCATGCCAGGGCGGCGACGCGTGGAGTGCGCTTTCACGTAACTGCGGCCAGAGCCCCCGAACAGAGCGAATTAGAGCCTCTGTGGGCCATGTGTGGGCCAGCCGAGGCACTCTCGGTGCGTTGTATGCCGTTTCTGCAGGTCACCGGGCCCAGGGGTAGTGCAACCACAACGCTCTTGAAAATCGTCGTGTCGCGAGCCACCGTGGGTTCAAACGGTCGGTCGCTGGTTCGGGGGGCCGACGCAGACAGGTGCCTCGCGGCCCGGACGATCCCCGTGCCCGAGGCCCGCGTGTCGACACCCGAACCCACAGGTTAAGGTAGGCCGTTTTCCCTCTGCACCCTTGGCCTTCCGCCTGGTTCCGTCGCTCCACCTGCGTCGTTCTACCTGTGCGGCTATCCGCCCACCCCGGAGTCACCGTGCGTCGACCTCTCATCGCACCATTCGCTCTCATCGCCAGCTTGGCGAGCCTTGCCGCCGCGAGCCCGGCGCTAGCCGACACATCCGGCGCCGCCGACCCCGTACGGCCCGTCATATCCGCACTCGGCGGTAACCGGGACGACGACGGTTACCTTGAGTTCCACGCCGTCTCCGACTCCGCGATCGACCCCGCCTCCATCACCGCACAGCTCACACTGCGCGTCTCCGGCGACCGGCCGACGACCACCGTCACCGGCTTCAGCCTCGTATCCGGTTCAGCGCAGGACGGTACCTGGCGCAGCTCCGAGCGCCTGCAACTTGGCGCTCACGGCGTCTACGACGCGGCCGTCGACCTCGCCGACGCCGATGGTGACCATCCGGCCTACCTCGGCCAGGGCGAGCTCCGCTACGAGGACCTGCCGGTCTTCGCCGGCGTCTCGCTGGACCGCACCACGGTGGACTTCGACCACCAGAAGGTCACCGTCACCGGGACGGTCTCCACGTTTGATCCGGCCACCGGCCTGACCAGCCCCGGCTGGACCGAGAGCAAGGTTTACCTCGCGGGAACGCGCGGCTCGGGCCCGTACGAGGTCGCGGCCGACGTCCAGGCCGACGGCAGCTTCACCGCCACCGGCCCCGTCTACAACGGGGTGTACGTGTACGCGGTGCAGCAGGACTCGCACACCGTCGACACGGTCTCGGTGACCGTCACCAAGACGCCCAATCCGACCAGGATCGTCTTCGACAAGGCCAAGGCCACTGCGGTGTACGGCAGTTCTTACACAGTTGGCGGAACCGCCCAGTACCTGAGCAGCACGTCGGGCGCTTGGACGCCGCTCCCCGCCGGCAATCCGGACACCGACGTCCTCCTGCATGGCCCCAACGGCGACCACGCCTACGAGCTCAGCGCCGGCGGCAGGTTCAGCGAGACCCTCGCCACGGTCACCGGCGACACCAGTTGGACAGCCAGCGTCGGGGGCTTCGGCTACCTCCAGCAGGGCAGCGCGCAGGCCGACCTCCACCGCCTCTACTCGTCCAAGCTCGTCTGGACTGACCACACCTTCACCGGAAGCGGCGCCGTCAAGGTCGCCGGCCTCCTCAGCGCCGCGACGGGACCCGTCCCCACCGGGCGTGTCCAGCTCCAGCAGTCGACTGACGGCCACACCGGCTGGACCACCGTGGCGACTGTCGCCCCCGACGCCACCGGCGCCTTCAACACGTGGCACACGATGAGCCACCCCAGCGGCTACCTGCGCCTGTTCTACCCCGGCAGCGCGGACGCCACCGCGGTCACCAGCCCCGTGGTGCACCTGACCCGTGCGGCCACCCGCATCACTGGCTTCAACGCCTCGCCGGAGCCCGTGCGCAAGGGGCGCACCATCACCGTCACCGGAGTGCTGCAGCGCCTGAAAGGTTCGACATGGACCGGCCTGTCCGGGCAGCACGTGAGCGTCTACTTCCGTGCCTACGGCGCCAAGACCCCCGCCTACAGAGCGACGGTGACGACCGACTCCAGCGGCAGGTTCACCGTCCATTTCACCGCCACGCAGGACGGCACCTGGAGCTCCCACTACACGGCCACTAGCCCGTACCTCAACAGCGCGTCAATCGGCGACTACGTCGACGTCCGCTGACACCCGTCCGTCGTCTCAGCCCCGGCCCCACCGCCGGGTGACCTTCCCCTCGTAGCGTGGAGGTGTGACTGAAGGGGAAGTTGAGGGTCATGGGTGGGAAGCGACGGTCGTATGACGCGCCGTTTCGTGAGGGTGCGGTACGGATCGTGATGGAGACCGGGAAACCGGCCGCGGAGGTTGCGCGGGACCTGGGCGTGCACGAGGGCAC
>NZ_JBSFJX010000202.1:0-13950 GCF_053598275.1 Streptomyces sp. NPDC001156
GATCAACGACCCCAGATCCTCGCTCGACCCACGCGAGCCCTTCATCAGCGTCGACAGGGTCTGCGCCCCCATGTCGAACTTCATCGTGCCTCCCCGTTCCGACCCATCGGTCGTGTTCCGCCTGAGACGTACGTGTTGCCATCTCTATCAACTGGGGGATTGCCCGTGCAATCGACGCTCACAGAGCCGCCACAAAGGTGTGACCCGGCTGTGGTGTGATACGGGGCATCCTTCGCAACTCATCCAGGTCACCGGCCAGGATGGGGAGTTGGGACGGGAACGCGCTCGTCGCCGGTCCCGGTGCGATGATCACCGTCGCGAATCGGACCCGCGGCAATCAGCGTCCGCAGGGCGCGTGCAGGGCCCGCGTGCGGTCGCTCAGCGCGCGACCGAGACCGTCGGGCCCTCCCGGCAGATCAACAGCAGCGCCCGGTCGTCGTTCACGTCCTTCGCCACCGCTTCGATGAGATGCCAGGCGGCGCCGTGGAAGCCGCCGACGACATAGCGGTCGGCCTCGCCGGTGAGGCGGTCGATGCCCTCGACGATGTCGCGGTCGGAGGTCTCCACCAGGCCGTCGGTGAACAGCATCAAGACGTCACCGGGTCGGAGCGAGCCCTTCACGGAGTCGAACTGGGCGCCGTCGTAGACACCGAGGAGTGGGCCTTCCGCCGCCTTCTCCTCCCAGCGGCCGCTGCCGGCGCTGAGCTGGAGGCCCGGCGGGTGACCGGCCGAGTACAGCTCGTAGTCACCCGAGTCCAGGTCGAGGACCAGGTGGATGGAGGTCGCGAAGCCCTCGTCCCAGTCCTGGCGGAGCAGATAGCCGTTCGCCGCCGGCAGGAACGCGTGCGGCGGCAGTGAGCCGAGCAGTCCCCCGAAGGCCCCCGACAGCAGCAGGGCGCGCGACCCCGCGTCCATGCCCTTGCCCGAGACGTCCGTGAGGACGACCTCCAGCGTGCGGCCCCCGTTGGTGCGGGCCGCCACCACGAAGTCACCCGAGAACGACTGCCCGCCGGCCGGTCTGAGCGCCATCTCACGGTGCCAGCCGAGTGGCAGCTTCGGCAGCTTGCTCTGCACCCGGATGCGTTCGCGCAGGTCGAAGAGCATGGTTCCGCCGCGCCGCCAGGGCACCCCGACGCGGCTGCGGAACTGCGCGATCAGCAGTCCGAAGAAACCGCAGGCCGCGACCACGAGCACGATGCCGGGCGTGACCCGCGAGGGCCCCTCCGTGTACGGGCCGAGTCTGACGGACTCGACGATCAGCGCGGTGGCCGCGGCGGCGTACAGGCTGAGCAGGCTGGAGGGCCGCAGAAGCAGGCCGCCCGCCACGATCGGCAGGACGAGGACGGCGGGCGAGCACCATACGGGGTCGACCAGGGTGGTCGCCGCTATCAGGGGGATCATCAGCAGCAGGCCGGCGAGCGCCACCCAGTCCGAGCCGTCCCCGCGGAAGTAGTCCACGGCGGATCTGCGCAGGCCGGTTCTGGCCCGGTGCCACTGCTTCTTCAACCGGGCCGTGAACGTGTCGGCTTCCGAGCGCCGCTCTTGTCCTGCTGCCATTGCTCGGGACCCTATCCATCCGACCAGGCCCTTGGCACGGGAGGTCCCACTTGTCCCCCGTCCGAGCGCTGAACTTCACAGCAACGCGACACCCATGACCAGGGGGAAATCCCCTCGCTCGTCCTGCATTGCCCTGATAGTCATGGCGCATGACGACCGACGTGCGGGTGCTGCGGCAGGACGAGTGGAACGAGTGGTACGGCAACCTCCTCCGGGCCTTCGGCGGGGCGGATGAATCGGCCGAAGAGCGTGAACTATGGAACGAACTCACCGAATTCGATCGCTCTCTGGGCGTATGGGACGGAGAGGAGTGTATCGGAACGGCGGGGGCCTTCAGCTTCCGGCTCACGGTTCCCGGCGGCGCCTCGGTCCCCGCGGCCGGCATCACGATGGTGAGCGTGGCGGCCACGCACCGCCGACGCGGGATACTGACCTCGATGATGCGCCGGCAGCTGGACGACATCCGTTCCTGGGGCGAACCGCTCGCGGTACTGACCGCGTCGGAACCGGCGATCTACTCCCGGTTCGGATACGGAGCCGCGACCTTCCACATGGGCGCCGAGATCGACACGAGCCGGGTCGGCCTGTCCGTTCCGGCCGGCACGGATGACGTACGGCTGCGGTACGCCGCCCCAGCCGACGTCCTCGACGCCTGCGAGGCCGTGTACGCGCGGCTGGTGCCCGGCCGTCCCGGCATGCTGGCGCGGCAGCCCGGCTGGGAGAGGGTGGCGCTGCTCGACCCGCCGAGCGAGCGGGAGGGCGCGTCGCCGCTGCAGTGCGTGGTCGCCGAGCGGGACGGAGCGATCACCGGGTACGCACGCTTCCGCACCAAGCTCGGCTGGGGGGTCTCCGGGCACGACGGCACGGTGAGCCTGCTCGAGCTGGCCGCTCTCGATCCGGCGACGGACGCGGCCCTGTGGCGCTTCCTGATGGGCATCGATCTGATGACCACGCTGTACGTGCGCGGAAGGCCCGTCGACGACGGGTGGCAGCACATGGTGTCCGACATCCGGCGGTGCCGGCCACGGCTGCGGGACGGGCTGTATCTGCGGCTGGTCGACGTGGCGGCGGCGCTGGAGGCGCGGACCTACCAGACGCCGGTGGACGTGGTGTTCGAGGTCGAGGACGCGTTCTGCCCCTGGAACACCGGGCGTTGGCGGCTCACCGGCGATACGAAGGGCGCGTCCTGCGTACGCACCACCGACGCGGCCGATCTCGCGCTGTCCATACGGGAGTTGGGGGCGGCGTATCTCGGCGGTGTGTCTCTGGCCTCGCTGGCGTCGGCAGGGCGGGTCCGGGAGCTGCGGCACGGAGCGCTGGCGGAGTCGGCGTCGGCGTTCGGCTCGGTGGCGGCGCCGTGGCTGCCGCACGGCTTCTAGCCGCGGTCACCGGCTACGGCTTCTGGCAGGCCGGGCACCAGAAGAGGTTGCGGGCGGCGAGATCGGCGGTGCGGATCTCGCCGCCACAGATGTGGCAGGGCAGGGTCGCCCTGCGGTACACGTACACCTCGCCACCGTGGTCGTCGACGCGCGGCGGGCGGTCCATGGCCTCGGGGGTGTGTTCGGGGCGGACGGTGTCGATGCGGTTGTTCCGCACCCCCTCATGCATGAGCTCGACGAGATCGGCCCAGATCGCGTCCCACTCGGCGGGCGTGACGTCCCGGCCGGGCCGGTAGGGGTCGATCCGGTGGCGGAAGAGGACCTCGGCGCGGTAGACGTTGCCGACGCCGGCGATGACCTTCTGATCCATGAGAAGGGCGGCGATGGACGTACGGCTGCGCACGACGCGGCGGTACGCGGACGTGGGGTCGGCGTCGTCGCGGAGCGGGTCGGGGCCGAGGCGGCGGTGTACGGCCGCCTTCTCCTCGGCGGTGATCAGCGCGCAGGTGGTGGGGCCGACGAGATCCACAAAGGAGGCCTCGTTCGTGAGGCGGAGGCGGACCGTGTCAGTGGGCGGGGGCGGGGGGGCGTCGCCGAACGCGACCTTGCCGAAGAGGCCCAAATGGATATGCACCCATTCGCCGTCGCGGAAGCCGAGGAAGAGATGCTTGCCGTGGGCGTCGGCGGTGTGCAGCTCGGCCCCGTCGAGGAGGGCGGCGGCGTCGGCGAACTTCCCCTGGGGGCTGCGAACGCCGACGGCGCCGCCGACGAAACGGGCCGCGTAGTCCTTGGCCAGCCGATGAATGGTGTGCCCCTCCGGCACGGTCGCCCTACCTCCCGGTGAACGTGACAAGACGGGGCCGCGCCCGGAAGCCGGGTTGAGCTTCTCTGCGATCCGGCGGAGCCCCCGGCAGCTGTCTCAGACCTGCGGGTGGTGCGAGGGGATCGGCGGCAGCTCGCCCGTGGTCTCGTACGACGTGAGCATGTCGATTCGGCGCTGGTGGCGCTCCTCGCCGGTGAACGGCGTGTTCAGGAACGTCTCGACGAACTTCGTCGCCTCGTCCTGCGTGTGCATGCGTGCACCCACGGCGACGACGTTCGCGTTGTTGTGCTGCCGGCCGAGCGTGGCGGTCTCCTCACTCCAGGCGAGGGCGGCTCGCACGCCCTTCACCTTGTTCGCGGCCATCTGCTCCCCGTTGCCGGAGCCGCCGATCACGATGCCGAGGGAGTCGGGGTCCGCCGCGGTGTGCTCCGCCGCGCGGAGGCAGAACGGCGGGTAGTCGTCCTGGGCGTCGTAGATGTGGGGCCCACAGTCCACGGGCTCGTGGCCCGCGGCCTTCAGCCACTCGACGAGGTGGTTCTTCAGTTCGAAACCGGCATGGTCGGAGCCGAGATACACGCGCATGGTCCGAGTGTGTCACGGCTCTCGCCGCTCGGCCTCGCGGGGTACATACCCCCGGAAAATGTGAGCCAGGCTATAGAACCTCAAGGAAACCTCAAGTAGCAATCCGGAATCAAAGGTTTCCGAATTCCATTACCTCCGATTCACTGGACCGACTCGTACACCGCTCGTACGAGCCCCGGAGCGCTCGTAGGAACCGGACACGTCCGTACGTACGTGCGTCCCCCACATTCCGTACACCGGCTCAAAGGAAATACGTTTCATGACCTCGCAGCCGTCCCCCACAAAGGCCGGAAACAATCCTGGCCCCCCCGGAGAACCCGGCAACGGCCTGCAGGCCGGACTCAAGAACCGTCATCTGACGATGATCGCCATCGGCGGCGTCATCGGCGCCGGGCTGTTCGTGGGCTCCAGCTCCGGAATCGCCACCGCGGGTCCGGGCATCCTGCTCTCCTACGCCCTCGTCGGAACGCTTGTGGTCCTTGTGATGCGCATGCTGGGCGAGATGTCCGCCGCGAACCCCACCTCGGGCTCCTTCTCCGCGCACGCCGACCGTGCGCTCGGCCGCTGGGCCGGATTCTCGATCGGCTGGCTGTACTGGTTCTTCTGGGTGGTCGTGCTCGCCGTGGAGGCGACCGCGGGCGCCAAGATCCTCGCGGACTGGATCCCGGCCGTCCCCCAGTGGGGCTGGGCCCTGATCGTCATGGCCGTGCTGACCGCCACCAACCTGGCGTCCGTCGGCTCCTACGGTGAGTTCGAGTTCTGGTTCGCCGGAATCAAGGTCGTCGCGATCGGCGCCTTCATCGTCGTCGGCGCGCTCGCCATCTTCGGCGTGCTGCCCGGCGTCCACAGCGACCAGGCGAGCTTCGGCAACCTCACCGGCCACGGCGGCTTCCTGCCCAACGGTCCCGGGACCATCCTCACCGGTGTGCTGCTGGTGGTCTTCTCCTTCATGGGCAGCGAGATCGCCACGCTCGCGGCGGGCGAGTCGGAGGACCCGCGGCGTGCGGTGACCAAGTCGACCAACAGCATCATCTGGCGTATCGCGGTCTTCTACCTGGGCTCGATCCTCGTGGTCGTCTCCCTGGTGCCGTGGAACGACCCCGCGATCGCGAAGAAGGGCTCGTACGTCGCCGCCCTGGACTCCCTCGGTATCGCGCACGCCGGTCAGATCATGAACTTCATCGTGCTGACCTCGGTGCTGTCCTGCCTGAACTCCGGGCTCTACACGGCCTCCCGGATGGCCTTCTCGCTCGGCCAGCGGGGCGACGCGCCCAAGGCGTTCGCCCGGACCACCGCCCGTGGTGTGCCGATGACGGCGATCGTCGTCTCCGTCCTCTTCGGCTTCCTCGCCGTCTTCTTCAACTACAAGTACCCGGACTCGGTCTTCCTCTTCCTGGTCAACTCCAGTGGCGCGGTCGCCCTGTTCGTCTGGCTGGTGATCTGCTTCTCGCAGCTGCGGATGCGGAAGATCATCCAGCGCGAGGCGCCGGAGAAGCTGATCGTGAAGATGTGGCTGTACCCATACCTGACCTGGGCCGCGGCCGCACTGATCGTCTTCGTCCTCGGCTACATGCTGACCGACACGGAGCACGACGGGCGCGAGACCGTCCTGCTGTCGCTGCTCGTCGCCGCGGTGGTGCTCGTCATCGCCGTGGTCAGGCAGGCGCTCGGCGGCGGCAAGGCCGCGGAGCCGGTCGAGGACGCGCAGAAGGCGCGGGCCGAGGTCGGCGCCTGACCGGCACACGGATATGAGCAAGGGGAAGGGGCCCCGCGGCGTACGGCCGCGGGGCCCCTTCCCGTTCGTCTCGCTGCGGGCCGGCCGCACCGGTGCGACGTCACCCGCCGTCGACCCCGACAGGGCCGGAAAAGCACCGGGGGACGGGCACTCGGCCCGTCCCCCGGTACCGAATGGCCGGAATTACGACGTCACTTCCGGGCGAGCTTCCAGGCGCCGGGCAGCAGGCCCATCGCCAGGGCAGCCTTGAGGGCGTCGCCGATCAGGAACGGGGTGAGCCCGGCCGCGATCGCCGCGTTGGCGGACATTCCGGTGGCGAAGGCGAGGTACGGGACGCCGACGGCGTAGATGATCGCTTCACCCAGCAGCATCGCGCCGGCCGTGCGCAGCACCGAACGGTCGGCGCCGCGACGGGCCAGGGCACCGAGGACGGTGGAGGCGATCAGCATGCCGAGGATGTAGCCGAAGGAGGGGGCGGCCGCACCGGAGGCGCCACCGGCGAACCACGGCACACCGGCGACACCGGCCAGCGCGTACAGGGCGAGCGACAGGAAGCCGCGGCGGGCGCCGAGTGCCGTGCCCACGAGCAGCGCGGCGAAGGTCTGCCCGGTCACCGGCACCGGGGAACCCGGCACGGGCACCGAGATCTGCGCGGCGAGCCCGGTGAGCACGGCGCCGCCCACCACGAGGGCGACATCACGGACCAGGGTGGAGGCACCTCCCCGCGCGAGCGAAGCCGAGAGCCTGGGGGAGGGCAGCAGGTCGGCGAGGACCTGGCCAGGACGTGTGGTGGCGGTGGCGGTGCTCATGGGGGACTCACTCCGGCGCAGGGGGCGGTTCGGGACACGGCGACGCTATCCCAGGGGCGGTGCGGTGATCACCGTCAGTGCCCGACAAAGGGGGGATCCGTGGCTTGGTGGGCTGTTCACAAAAGATGCGTGCTACACCTGATGCGGCGTGATACCGGTCACGGAGGTGGAGGGCTGCGCGGAAGGGGAGCGGTTCCGGCGGCGTCTGTAGGGTCTCACCAACCGGGCTTGCCTCTTGAACTGCCGTTGTCTCGCCCGTCGGTCACCGTCTGGGCACGGGTGGCCCGTTTTGCCAGCTAGACCTCGGTCGCTGCGTGACCTCACCCTCACGGTCCGTGGGACGCGTGTCCGGATAGTGGGCGGCCTCTCCCTGTGAGCGGAGAGGCCGCCCAGACTGTGGGGCGATTTTGCCCGACTCATGCACTGGACGAGCCGCTCTCATGCCCAGCACCACTCTCGAGACGCCCCCGAAGCCGGACACTGCGCTCTCCCATGGCCTCAAGCAGCGCCACCTGTCGATGATCGCCCTCGGCGGTGTCATCGGCGCGGGCCTGTTCGTCGGCTCCGGAGCCGGCATCGCCGCGGCCGGACCCTCGATCGTCATCGCCTATGCCGTCTCCGGACTGCTCGTGATGCTGGTGATGCGGATGCTCGGCGAGATGTCGGCCGCCTACCCCTCCTCGGGCTCCTTCTCGGCGCACGCCGAGCGGGCGATCGGCCCCTGGGCGGGCTTCACCGCCGGCTGGTCGTTCTGGGTGCTGTTGTGCACCGCCGTCGGCCTGGAGGGCATCGGCGCGGCGAAGATCGTCACCGGTTGGCTGCCCGGCACGCCCGAGTGGGCGTGGGTGGCGCTGTTCATGGTGGTCTTCTGCGGCACGAACCTGGCCGCGGTGAAGAACTTCGGCGAGTTCGAGTTCTGGTTCGCGGCGCTCAAGGTCGGCGCGATCACCCTGTTCCTGGTGCTCGGCGCGCTGGCGATCGCGGGCGTTCTGCCCGGCACCGACTCCCCCGGCACCTCGAACCTCGGCGACTTCCTGCCGCACGGCAGCGAGGGCCTCGTCATCGGCCTGCTCGCGTCGGTCTTCGCGTACGGCGGCCTGGAGACCGTCACCATCGCGGCGGCCGAGTCGGAGGACCCGGTCAAGGGCGTGGCGAGCCCGGTCCGCACCGCGATGTGGCGCATCGGGATCTTCTACGTCGGCTCGATGGCGGTCATCGTCACCCTGGTCCCGTGGGACTCGAAGGAGGTGGTGGAGAAGGGCCCGTACGTCGCCGCCCTCGACCACCTGGGCATCCCCGGTGCCGGGCAGGTGATGAGCGTCGTCGTCCTGGTCGCCCTGCTCTCCGCGATGAACGCCAACATCTACGGTTCCTCGCGCATCGCGTACTCGCTGGTCGAGCGCGGTCAGGGACCCAGGGCGCTGGCCCGGGTGTCGGGGGGCGTGCCGCGGACGGCTGTGCTCACCTCCTGTGTGTTCGGCTTCGTCTGCGTGGTCCTCAGCTACTGGCGGCCCGACGACGTCTTCCCCTGGCTGCTGAACATGATCGGCGCGGTGATCCTGGTCGTCTGGTTCTCCATCGCGGTCGCGCAGTTGCGTCTGCGCCGCAGGCTGGAGCGGGAGGCGACCGACAGGCCGGCGGTCCGGATGTGGGCGTTCCCGGCACTGACCTGGGTGGCGCTGGCGGGCATGGTGGCGATCTTCGTCCTGATGGCGCGGCAGCCGGACACCCGGGTGCAGCTGTACTCGACCGGCGGGATGACGCTGTTCCTGGCGGCCGTCGGCTACGCCTGGCAGCGGGTGCGAGCCAGGAGCTGACGCGCGGCACACCACCGGACGGCCCCGCGAGCGGAACACTCCCTGAGGGGAGTGACTCGCGGGGCCGTCCCGTACCGGACCTACCGGTAGGCGAAGTTCCGGGCGATCGTAGGCAGATGTCGAACGAGAGGACACTCGCCTGCCACACCTGCGGAGCGGATCAGCCGCACCGTCAGCCGCGGGACGAGCGCGAACGCGAGATCATCCGCAAGCTGACGAAGAAGCGCTACGTGGAGGACTACTGGATCTGCGCGACCACCGAGCGGGACTGCCGCAACATCCGCTACTGGTGGAGCATCAAGCCCTTCGATCCGCCCCAGAAGATGCCCGAGCCCGAGTGAGGCTCACAGGTTGCTGAAGTCCGGGCCCTTCGTCCGCGTGCGCTTGATCTCGTAGAAGCCCGGGACCGAGGCGACCGCCAGGGTGCCGTCCCACAGCTTCGCGGCCTCCTCGCCCTTGGGCGCCGGGGTGACCACCGGGCCGAAGAAGGCGAGCTGCTCGCCGTCGGCGCCCGGGACCGCGATCACCGGGGTCCCCACCTCCTGGCCGACCTTGTCGATGCCCTCCTTGTGCGAGGCACGCAGCTCGGCGTCGAACTCGAAGTCCTCCTGGTCGGCGTAGTCGATCAGGTCCGCGGGGAGGCCGACCTCGTCGAGCGCGGCGGCGATCGCCTCGAGCGTCGGGCCCTCGCCCTGGTTGTGGATGCGCGTGCCGAGAGCGGTGTACAGCGGGCCGAGGACATCGTCGCCGTGCTTCTGCCAGGCAGCGGTCACCACACGCACCGGCTTCCACGCCTTGGTGGCCAGCATCTCCCGGTACTCCTCGGGCAGCTGGTCCAGCTTGTCCTCGTTGAGTACGGCCAGGCTCATGATGTGCCAGCGCACCTCGATGTCCCGGACCTTCTCGACTTCCAGCACCCAGCGGGAGGTCATCCAGGCCCAGGGGCACAGCGGGTCGAACCAGAAGTCGACGGGGGTCTTGCCGGAAGCGGTCACGGTCTCGGACATGGCTCTCCTAGGGAAGGGGGTCCTACACCATTCAACAACAGAGATCGCTCCGGCCATTCCCGGGCTCCGTAAGAGGTGGTGCGCCCCGTTACCCGCTGTCAGGGGCGCATGGCAGGATCGGTCCTGTCCGTCCCCCGACCCAGCCCCTAGGGAGTGCCGCCCGTGCCCGGTGAGAACCTGTCCCGCGACGAGGCCCAGGAGCGGGCAGCGCTGCTGTCCGTCAACGGGTACGACGTGTCGCTCGACCTGCGCTCCGCCGTGGGGGAGGCACCCGGCGGCGCGGACGGCGGCCCGCGCACGTTCCGCTCGGTCACCACGATCCGCTTCCGCTGCGCCGAGCCGGGCGCCACGAGCTTCGCCGATCTGATCGCCCCGAGCGTCACCGCGGTCTCGCTCAACGGCAAGGACCTCGACCCCGGCGAGGTCTTCGACGGCACCCGCATCCGCCTGGAGGACCTGACCGCGGAGAACGAGCTGATCGTCGACGCGCAGTGCGCCTACTCCCGCACCGGCGAGGGCATGCACCGCTTCGTCGACCCGGAGGACGGCGAGGTCTACCTGTACACGCAGTACGAGCCCGCCGACTCCCGCCGCGTCTTCGCGAACTTCGAGCAGCCGGACCTCAAGGCCCCGTTCCGCTTCGAGGTCCGCGCCCCCGAGGAGTGGACGGTGTGGAGCAACGGCGCCGGCGAACGGCACGACGGGGTGTGGCGGTTCGCGGAGACGAAGCCGATCTCCACGTACATCACCTGTGTCGTCGCGGGCCCGTACCACTACGTCACGGACAGCTACTCCCGCACCTTCGAAGACGGTACGAAGCTGGAGATCCCCCTCGGCGCGATGTGCCGCAAGGGTCTGGCGCGGCACTTCGACGCGGACGACGTCTTCCTGGTCACCAAGCAGGGCCTGGACTTCTTCCACGACCACTTCGACTACCCGTACCCCTTCGGGAAGTACGACCAGGCGTTCGTGCCCGAGTACAACCTCGGCGCGATGGAGAACCCGGGCATGGTCACCTTCCGCGAGGAGTACATCTTCCGCGGCAAGGTCACGCAGGCGTCCTACGAGCGCCGGGCCAATGTGATCCTGCACGAGATGGCGCACATGTGGTTCGGCGACCTGGTGACCATGGCGTGGTGGGACGACCTGTGGCTGAAGGAGTCCTTCGCGGACTTCATGGGCTCCCTCTCGCTGGTGGAGGCCACCCGCTTCACCAACGGCTGGATCACCTTCGCGAACAACCGCAAGGCCTGGGCGTACCGCGCCGACCAGCTGCCCTCCACCCACCCCGTCACGGCGGACATCCGCGACCTGCAGGACGCCAAGCTCAACTTCGACGGCATCACCTATGCCAAGGGCGCGTCCGTGCTGAAGCAGTTGGTGGCGTATGTGGGCCGGGAGGCGTTCCTGGAGGGCGCGCGCCGCTACTTCAAGCGGAACGCGTACGGCAACACGCGCCTCGGGGACCTGCTGTCGGTCCTGGAGGAGACGAGCGGCCGGGACATGGCGGCCTGGTCACGCTCCTGGCTGCAGACGGCCGGCGTCAACTCCCTCACCCCGCAGGTGCTGCTGGACGAGGACGGGCGCGTGGCCGAGCTGTCCGTGGTCCAGGAGGCCGCCGAGTCTCACCCCGAACTGCGCCCGCACCGGGTGGCGGTGGGCCTGTACCGCAGCGAGGGTGACGCCCTCGTCCGATACGCGCGCGCCGAAGTGGACGTCCACGGTCCGCGTACGGTGGTCGGCGAACTGGCCGGCGCCGAGGCTCCGGAACTGGTCCTCGTCAACGACGACGACCTCACGTACTGCAAGATCCGCTTCGACGACACCTCGCTCGCGACCCTGAGGGACCGTCTCGGCTCCGTCACCGACCCCCTCGCGCGGGCGCTGTGCTGGTCGGCGCTGTGGAACCTGACCCGGGACGCGCTGCTGCCCGCCCGGGACTTCATCGACCTGGTGCTGCGCTTCGCCGGCCGCGAGTCCGACATCGGCGTGCTCCAGATGCTCCACAACTGGGCGAACTCGGCGCTGACGTACTACGCGGCACCCGACTGGCGCGAGACGGGCGGGCGGCTGCTCGCGGACGGCGCGCTGAGCGAGCTGCGCCAGGCGGAGCCGGGCAGCCAGCACCAGCTGACCTGGGCGCGCTTCTTCGCGGCGGTGGCCCACGACGAGGCCGACCTGCGCCTGCTGCTGGATCTGCTGGCAGGCACCACGCAGATCGAGGGTCTGGACGTGGACCAGGAGCTGCGCTGGGCGTTCCTGGAGCCGCTGGCCGCGCACGGAGCGGCGGACGACTCGGTGCTCACGGCGGAACTGGCGCGTGACGACACGGCCTCCGGCAAGCGGCACCAGGTGCGCTGCCTGGCCGCGCGCCCCTCGGCCGCGGTCAAGGCCCAGGCCTGGGCCCAGGTCGTCGAGTCGGACGCCCTCTCGAACGCACTCGTGGAAGCGACCATCGCCGGCTTCGTGCAGCCGTCGCAGCGGGAGTTGCTCGCGCCGTACACGGAGCGGTACTTCGCGGCGATCGACCGGGTGTGGGCCGAGCGGTCCATCCAGATCGGGATGGACGTGGTGAGGGGCCTGTTCCCCGTGTTCCAGGACTCACCCGAGACCCTGGACGCGGCGGACGCGTGGCTCGCCGCGCACGAGGACGCACCGCCGGCGCTGCGCAGGCTGGTGCTCGAGGCGCGCGACGACCTGGCCCGCAGTCTGCGCGCCCAGGCCCGCGACGCCCGGCCGGCCCGCTAGGACGACACCGCCGGGGCGCCACACCGGCGCCCCGGCGAATCGGCCTCGCATGCGGACGGGCCGGAGCGGTACCGCCGGAAGTGATGTCCGACGCACGGCCGGGCCGGACTTCCGTGGTGGGAACGGCAGTTGACGGGTACGCAGGAACGACAGTTACGAAATACGAGTAACTCCACCCGTAACCTGCCGCCACCCCCATTCGGACCAGCCTCTTTCGGCAGTCGAACGCGCGTACTTTAGCGCCCTGTTGTCCGCATTTACCGACGGATGTGTAACAGGGGTTAGGCCGCGGACCGGGCGCGGGAACGTCGGGGGCATGACGCACAACACCCCGCTCTCCCCCCGCCCCCTCCGCCATCTGTCGGAGACGCAGCGCCGGGTGCTGACCACGGCACAGCTGCGCGCCCACGGTGTGACCGCCGCCACAGTCAACGCGCAGTGCCGCCCCGGTGGCCCCTGGCAGCAGTTCCTGCCGGGCGTCTACCTGCTGCACCAGGGCCCGCCGACCTCCGAGGAACGGCTGCACGCGGTGCTGCTCTACGCGACGCGCTCGTCACCCGGCGGCCCGGCGCCCGCGGTCCCGTCCCAGCCGGGCGCGCCCGCCCTGCGTCCCCCGCTGCCCCAGCCGGACGCGGTGATCACGGGCCTGGCCGCGCTGACGCTGTACGGCTTCACCTGCTCTCCCCCGCTGACCTCGCTGGAGCAGATCGACGTCCTGGTCCCACGGATGCGGCGGCTGCGCAGCGCGGGCTGCGCCCGGGTGCTCCGCACCCCGGCCATGCCGGCCGCGCACCAGGTGACAGGACTGCCCGTCGCCCCGGTTCCACGCGCCCTGGCGGACGCGGTGGCCGAGCTGCCGGACGCGAGCACGGTACGCCGCCTGCTGACCGAGGCGGTGCGCGGCGGCCACTGCGATCCGGCCGCCGTGGTCAGCGAGCTGCATCAGGCGAGACTGCTCAGCCGCCCGCACGTGGTGGACGCGGTGGACTCGATCCTCGCGGAGCGCCGGGCGATGGCCGAGGACCGCCTGTACCGGATGGTGCGCGAGTACGGCCTTCCGGAGCCGGTGTGGAACGTCGATCTGAAGCTGCCCGGGGGGCCCTGCCTCGGCGGCCTCGACGCCTACTGGCCCGAGCAGGCGGTGGCGCTGGAACTGGACACGCGGGCGCCGCGCCACGGCTTCCGGCAGGAGGACGACCCCCTGTGGTCGGAGTACGCCCGCAAGCGCGAGCAGCTGGAGCGGCTCGGCATCACGGTCGTCCACGTCACGCCGAGGAAGCTGCGGGCTGCGCTGGAGCAGCAGGCGACGGTGGTCCGCACGGCCTTGATGGCGGCGGCGGACCGGGATCCGGCCGCGTATGTCGAGGTGCTGCCCCGGTAGTGACCACCGGGGCGGTGATCAGGAGATAGAGCTTCATCCGGATGGTCTCCGGCTCGGCTGCGGCGAGTTCGGGCTCGTCGGGCAGGAGGAGGAGCCGGGTCCATGCGTCGAG
>NZ_JBSFJX010000203.1:0-13927 GCF_053598275.1 Streptomyces sp. NPDC001156
GGACAGGTCACCTTCCCCGACCTGCCCGCCGGAAGCCCACTCGGCATCGGCCTGGGCATCCCCTTCGAGGCCGTGGAGCTGGAACTGCCCGAGGGAAGTCTCCTCGCCCTGTACACCGACGGCCTGATCGAAGCCCGCGACGACGACATCGACGTGGGAATGCACCGCCTGGGCGCCGCCCTGGCACAACCCAGTCACTCCCTGGAAGAGCTGTGCACTCGGGCGACGCAGGCCTTCCCGGGTCAGGCACCGTCCGACGATGTCACCCTGCTCCTGGCGCGGACGCGCTCACTCAGCCCCACTCAGGTCGCCTCTTGGACGCTGCCGAACGATGGGACCGCTGTCCGCAAGGCCCGGCACATGGCAGCCCGCCGGCTGACCGAATGGGGCCTGGAAGATCTCCAGGACCCCACCGAGCTGATCGTCAGCGAACTGGTCACCAACGCCGTCCGCCACAGCACCGGCCCGATCGGACTGCGTCTGGTCCACCACCAAGTCCTGAGCTGCGAAGTATTCGACACCGACGCCAACTCCCCGCGTCTACGTCACGCACGCGCCATCGACGAAAACGGACGCGGCCTCTTCCTGGTCAGTCAACTGTCCCGCAGATGGGGCGCCCGCCCGGAATCGGGCGGCAAAATCATCTGGGCCGAACAAGACCTCGACTCCGCACCCCCACACTCACAGGCCTCCGGCACGCCTGGACGAGGTCGTCGGGAAACGGTCACATGATCAAATTCATGCACGTTCCATTTTGCGCGCCATCACGGTCGCAGCCCCAGCGAGGGATCCGTAGGTGAGCCTGGCCAGCTCTGCCGCCATGTACCCCGAGTGCGGACAGGATGTGGTCTCAGTTTTGGTCTCATTCACCGGTGGCCGGAGTCGTTCACGGGCGTCCGAGCCTGCCGACTGGAGCGCGGTGGTGAACGAGCCCGGACAAGGTCGAACGCTGTCCTGACCAACAGGAACAGAACTCGAAAGCGAGTGCGTCACCCTCCTGGCCCGCGGCGGCTGTGAGACCGAGAGGCCCGGCCCCATGACCCGCGTTGACCGATCCAAGTAGAGCTACCGCTCAGAAAGTGCCCGTGCCCCATCCGTGCCCGATCGCACGGGGAACCGCGGGGAATCACGGTGTCGAGCGGGCACCGCACAACGCGACGGCCCCTGACCGTATCGCCTGATCAGGGGCCGCTCACCTGCGCGGTGGGTGTGGGATTTGAACCCACGGTGACTCGCGCCACGACGGTTTTCAAGATTCCGTACCAGGCGCCTTGCGTGCCGTGACCTATCAGCGAAGTTGGTTCGGCATACGTCGGTCCCATCAACAGCAGATCTACGCGGCTCCAGCAGACAGTTGATGCCAGGAATGTCGGCACACTGTGGGCGATCGCATAGCCGACCAGGCCGGCAGTCATCAGGAGGTAGCCCACGGCGACGAGCGGCTGCCAGTGGTGGGACGCCGGGTCAGCCGATCTTGCGGCGGACTAGCCAGACGGCCGCGATGGCCAGTAGCAGGGTGAACAGGCCCATCCAGCCCGCCTCGATGAACTGGAAGGGCCAGAAGCGGCCAGCGGGGTGGTAGCTCGTCACAATGGTGTAGTGCCGGGCCTGGAGCCAGTCCCTGTAAGGACTCAGATCAAAATGAGGTCTTCAGGCGTCGCCAGCAGATGATTGCGCATCCGAGGGTGAGGAAGGCTTGGTGGATGTCGGCGCGGATTTCCCAGCGGATGCGCAGGCGTCGGAACCAGTGCAGGAGAGCGAAGGCTGCTTCGACCACCCAGCGGTCCTTGCCCAGGCCGCTGCCGTGCTCGGTGCCGCGGCGGGCGATCACGGGGCGGATGCCCAGGTCACGGACCTGGCGTCGGTAGATGTCGTGGTCGTAGCCGCGATCGGCGTACACAGCGTCGGGGCGCCGGCGCGGACGTCCGCGCTTTCCGCGGATCGGCGGGACAGCGTGGATCAAGGGCAGGAGTTGGGTGACGTCGTTGCGGTTGCCGCCGGTGAGGGTGGCGGCCAGGGGGATGCCGTGGGTGTCGACGATGATGTGGTGCTTGCTGCCGGTCTTCCCGCGGTCCACCGGGGAGCGGCCGGTTGCCGCTCCCCCTTTCATGGCCCGCAGGTGCGAGCCGTCGACCGCTGCTCGGGACAGATCGAGCTGGTCGGCGGCGCGTAACTCGGCGAGGAGCAGTTCGTGCAGCTTCTGCCACACGCCCGCGTCGTTCCAATCGCGTAGTCGGCGCCAGCAAGTGCTGCCCGAGCCGTAGCCCAGCTCCTGGGGCAGGAACTCCCACCGGATCCCGGTGTACAGCACGAACAGGATCCCGCACAGGACGTTGCGGTCGTCCAGCCGTTTGCGCCCGGGGTACCGGTAGCGGCGCTCGACCTTCGGCAGGAGCGGTTCGATCCGCTCCCACAACTCGTCCTCGACCTCCCACGGCTTGCGCTTCGTATTGCCTGTTGCCGTCGCATACTCCTTTGTCTTGAACTTGCCAAAGACAACGGCAACTGACCAACCGTCATTCCCTCATTTTGATCGCAGTCCTAAGTGACCGAATGGACCGAGGTAGGCCCGTTGCTGGACGGGAGCTGTACCACGTACTTCATGTACAGGCTGTGGCTCTGCGAGTCGCTGAGCAGGTGACCGGCAGGGTCTGCGAATGCCGTGCCGACCACCCAGTCACGTGGGTTGGGCTTGCCGATGGTGGTCAGCGGCGTCATGTAGTGCTGGCGGAGCTTAAAGACGGTCGCCATGAGCAAGCCGAACGCGCCCAGGAAGACGGTACCGACCGCGACCATGGTGCGGCGGATGAGCAGGCCGGTGAAGACGCCTGCCGCGAATGCCAGCAGCGTCTGGACCGGGAAGACGATCCCCTCCAACTCGAAGCTGAGATAGTCGCCGAACCCGACGGGCAAGACGTGGTCCAGCGGGGCGTTGTACCAGGAGTACAAGGCGCCGAAGCCTGCTGTCACGGCGACCAGTACCACGGCGATCAGAGTCAGCTTGGTCAGCAGCCAGCGGGTGCGCCCGGCCGCCTGGGTCCAGGCGAACCGGTAGGTTCCCGTCTCCAGCTCCCGTGCGATCAGGGGCCCTCCGAGGAAGGCACCGAATGCCCCTGGCAGCAGAAGGAGGAACAGGAAGGGCCACTTCGGCCCATACGAAGTGAACAGGTCGACGGCGAGCTGCTGGCAGCGGCCGCTGGCGTAGGACGTGCACTGGGCCAGCCCCAGCTGGTCGTAGGTCGAACGTGCCTTAAGGCCACCGGCCACCATCAGCGCGGCGAAGCAGGCCAGCATTCCCAGCAGGCCGTAGAGGGCGAACCGGTGCTGGCGCCAGGCCACCCAGGCAAGGCCGAGCCGGGGCAGCGAGTCGCCGCGGGCCACAGACTCTGTATCGGTCATCGCCATTAGTGGACCACCTGTTTGCCGTGTAGGGGTTTCGGGCCGGGGAGGGCTGAGGCCGAGGGTTCGCGCATGTAGGCCAGCACCAGTTCCTCCAGGCCGACGGGGTGCCGTTGCCAGTCCGGTAGTGCGGCCGACCGGTCGGGGGTACGGACCAGCAGGTGCGCCTGGGCGGCAGTGCGCCGTTCGCGGATGACCGGGAAGCGCTGGGCGACGGAATCGGCCTGCTCGGCCGGACCGGTCAGGACGTAATGCCCGGCCACCAGGTCTTCGACCTCACCGCAGACCTGGATCCGGCCGCCGTGTACGACGACCACGTAGTCGCACACCCGCTCCAGCTCCGCGACGACGTGGGAGGAGAACACCACCGAGATGCCGTCCTCCGACACGGCCGTCATCAACGCCGCCATGAAGTCGTGGCGCGCAACCGGATCCAGCGCGGCCAACGGCTCGTCCAGGATGAGCAGTTCCGGGCGTTTGGCGAGCGCAAGGGTGAGCGCCACCTGTGAGCGTTGGCCGCCGGACAAAGCGCCGATCTTCTTCGCCAGGGGAATGCCCAGCTCCCTCAGGCGGTCTTGGGCGCGGTCGGCATCCCAGCGGCGGTTCATGCCGCGTCCCATCCGCAGCATGTCGGCCACGGAGAGATTGCGGTAGAGCGCTGCCTCCTGGGCCACGAAGGCGATCGCGTCCAGCGCGGCAGCCGACCCGGCAGGCCTGCCGCCTGCCACCCGCACCTGTCCCGTCGTCGGCGTGGCCAGGCCGACTGCCAGGCTCAACAGTGTTGTCTTGCCAGCACCGTTGGCACCGACCAGGCCGACCACGTGTCCGGCCGGAATCGCCAGCGAGCAGTCCCGCAGGGCCCACGTGCGGCCGTAGCGCTTGCCGAGTCCGGCTGTCTCGATCGCCAGGCCGCTGTTCATGCGACCACTCCCGCCCGGCCGCTGCCGCCTCCCTCGTCCGCGCGCTCTGCACGGCTGTGCCGCAGATCGTGCAGGGCTGCGGTGAACAGGGCCCTCATGCCTTCCTCGTCCAGTCCGGCCTCGCTCGCCGTGCGCAGCCAGGCCAGCAGGCTCTTGTGCAGGGCTGCCTGTTCCCGCAAGCCCACACGCTCCACGGTGCCCTCGACGAACGTCCCAACTCCCCGCCGGCCGGCCACCAAGCCCCGGTGTTCCAGCTCCCGGTAGGCCTTCAACACCGTGTTCGGGTTGATCGCCAACCCGGCGACGACGTCCTTGACCCTCGGCAGCTGATCGCCATGCCGCAGATACCCCAGCCGCACCGCCTGCTCCACCTGCTGGACCAGTTGCAAGTAGGTGGGCACCCCTGATCCCGGATCGAGACGGAACTCGATCGGCGACGGCGAGCCATCTTTATCTACATCCATAGTTATTGAGTTAAAACGAGTTACTGACTCCGTGTCAACCCTTTGCGGAGACCCGGGCGCGCCGCATCCGTCACGCCTGACGTCTCGGAAGAGGCAAGCATGCGGCCGCGGTCACGACGTCCGACGACCCTGCCTGTCGAATGCGTGTGGAAGTCAGGTGGAGCAGTGGCGCACTTGGGTTGACTGTGCAGGTCACGCGCTATGGCGAGTGCGAGCATCCAAGCGCCTTCTAAGCGCTTGGCCGCAGGTTCGAGTCCTGCCGGGGGCGCCACTGAGAGCCCTCCCACCGGGAGGGCCTTTTTGCTGGTCAGGGGGGTGGCCGTCGACACGACGAAGCTCCGGGCACTCCCCAGATGATCAAGGGAAGGCTCCGGGGCTGTCCGGCTGTCACGGGCTTCCTGCGGGTGGCTGCGGTGAATACGCGGGGAACTTCTCGGCCGCGAGGATCACCCGCCTCGAGCCGCTCAGGCAGATCCCCAGATCGCGATCCGCCCCCTGAAGGCTTTGGACGGCAAGGGCCCCCACGTGAGAGCCACGACGGGCGGCAGCTCATCCTGTCGAGTCTCTGTGCCACTGACGAAGATCGATTATCCCTGGGTCGTGGTCTTCTGCTTGAGGCGTTCGTAGGGGGTCTGGCCGCCGAGGCCGCCGTGGGGGCGATGGTAGTTGTAGTAGTCCTCCCACTCGCGCAGTTTGTCGTTGAAGACCTCGGCGTCGTCGATGATGACGCCGTCGAGCAGGCGGTAGAACTCCTCGGCGTCGATGCGGTGGGAGCGTTCGACCTTGCCGTTCAGCCGCGGGGTGCGGGGCTTGATGTAGGTGTGCGCGATGCCCTTGTCCAGCACGTGCCAGTGGAAGGCGGACTGGAACTCCGCGCCGTTGTCGGTCTGGATCACCTGCACCTGGAACGGCAGGCGTTGGATGACATAGTCGAGGAACTGGATGGCGGTGGCCTGGTTCAGCGTCGGGTAGATCCGCAGCACGCGCAGGCGGGTGCAATCGTCGATCGCGGTGAACTGGTAGTACTTGTTGCGGCCTCCGCGGCGCCCCTGGGGCATCGATGCGAGTGGCTCGATGAACTTCACGTCGATCTGCACCCGGTGGCCGGGCAGCTGCTTCTCGTACCGCTTCCACCGTCGGTCGTGCCGCTTGTACCGCTGGGAGGCCGGCAGACGCCCCATGTCCAGGCGGTTGAGGATGCGCCACACGCCCGAATTGCTGATGGTGACGTCGTGGTACCGCTTGAGGTACATGGCGATCTTCTGCGGGCCGAAGTGGTAGTTCTGCCGGAGATAGATGATCTTCCCGACCACCTCGACGTGGGTCGCGTTCGGGGATGTCTTGGGGCCTTGGAGCGTGTGCGCAGGCCCTCAATGCCCTCGGCCTGGTAGCGGCGGTACCAGGTGTAGTACGTCTGCCGGCTGATTCCGAAGTACCGGCAGGACATGGCGACGTTCCCGGTGACCTCTTCGACGTGGCGTATGACGGCCAGGCGCCGCTTAGCTTCACGGTCAAGCGGCGGGGTGATGGGCGTGGACTTCGGCATGTGGATCTCCGTAGTGATCGGAGACCCAGGTGTCAATGATGATCGTCAGTTTTGGAGGTTGACGGGTTGGCGTCGGGATAGAACGGGGGAACCGCAGTCGTCGGCAGGCATCAAGCAGCAGGACGGCCCCCGACCGCTCTCGCTGGTCAGGGGCCGTTCACCTGCGGTGGGTGTGGGATTTGAACCCACGGTGACATCGCTGCCACGACGGTTTTCAAGACTGCTTGGTGTGGCCTTCCGGGCCCACCACCCGGCCTCCCGGGCGTCGTTGGCCTGCGAAGGGCCTAGCGTTACCAACGACTGCGCTGGAGGCACGTCGAGTGGCGCGCCAGATCAGTGGAGCTCCCACCGCTGCGGGCAGCAGCCAGTAGGCCAGGGTAGGAAGCCGGTCCCACAGGGGTAGTTGGTGGCCGTTGTCGACGTAGAACGCGGTCAGCATCGCGACGTAGGAGCCGCCCATGCCGACGATGTGCGCCCGGTCGCCGGACCAGTGCCGACGGCGGGCCAGGCGCCCGACGTACGCCCCGGCGAATGCCACCACGCCGATCAGGAACAGGTGGTAGTCCTCCCGCAGTCGCATCGTTGTCAGTGCCGTGGCGGAGGCGAAGACCACGCAGATCGCCCAGAAGTACACCCCGCCGAGCTGTGTGTGCCGCCCCTGGCCCTTACGCCGCACCAGCGCCGCCCCCGCCCCGGCGATCACAGCCGCCATGGCCGCCACCACGTGCACCGCCAAGAACGCGAGGAAGACCGGCGAGGTCTCCGGCACGTGGATACCTAGCACGTCCACCCCAGACCCCCATGCGTAGAATCACTACCTATAGGGCCACGCTACTCGTGGCTGCCTGGCGTGAGAAGCCCCTGACGAGTAGCGTCGCTACGCATGAGGGCAGAAGTACTCAAAGGCCACCTGGACGGGCTGCTGCTGGCCACGTTGGAGGACGGACCCCGCCACGGCTACGCCGTTATGGAGGCACTGCGGGAGGGTTCAGGCGGCCGCATCGACCTGCCCACCGGCACCATCTACCCGGCGCTGCGTCGCCTGGAGCAGTCAGGGCTGATCGCGGGCACCTGGGACACCGAGGGACCCCGGCCCCGCCGCACCTATGCCCTTACTCCGGCAGGCCACACCGCCCTGAGCGGAGAGCGATCGGGCTGGCAGGAGTTCTCCACCCTCATGACGACGCTGCTGGAAGGTCGGCCATGGCCACGCCCCGCCTGATCAGCGCCTACCTCGACACCCTGCGCAGCCGGCTGCCCGCCGACATCGTCGCCGAACTGGCCGATGGCCTCACCGAGACCTATGAACACCATCGCGGCCAGGGCCTCGAAGCCGAAGCCGCAGCACAGGCGGCCATCTCCGAATTCGGCACCCCCGAGCAGCTCACCGCCGCGTTCGCCCACGAGGCCCCCGGACGGCAACTCGCCCGCCGCCTGCTGACCACCGGACCCCTGGTCGGCACCTGCTGGGCCATCGCCCTGATCACCACACGTGCCTGGCAGACCATGCCCACGGCCGTCCACGCGGCCCTGCCGCTGACCCTGCTCGCCATCATCGGCCTGCTCACCGTCGCATGGCGCGGCCCCTACCGAGGCATCAAAGCCGCCGCGCTCACCGCCGGCACCGGCGTGATCCTCCTCGACTCCACCGCGCTGGCCCTACTCGTCACGCTCTCACAAACCGTGACCTGGCCCCTGATGCTCGCCGCCACCACCAGCTTCTGTCGGATCGCCCTCACTCTGCGCGCACTCCCGCACCTGCGGACAGCTACCTGACGAACCATCCGCTTCATGGTGAGGCCGCCTCGATCACGTCGGCGCCAGCCGGTATCTGCGGCTGACCAGCCAGCTCGCGCGGGGCGGTTTTGCTGTACAGCAGCGGAGTACAGCAACCACAGCAACCGGCCCCGTCCGACAGTGTTCCTGTAGGGCCGTAGACCGACCGGTATGACCTCCAGTGACCGGTCCACATAGAGCTACGGATCAGAAGGTCCTAAGCGGGGTCGGCGGTGAGGTCGTCCGCACGGTAAAGGCCGTGACCCGGGGTGCGACAAGGGCCAGCTGCCTCACCGCCTCGGGGTTCGATGATTCAGTCCGCCCCGGGGCAGGCACCCAATCACCGCCAGAAGGAGCTCTTGGCGTACGCCAACCCGTACGCCAACAGCAGCACACACCCATGGCCAACCCCTGTATCCCACGACCTGTGTGATCGCCCCGTATGCCGCCAGGACACGGCCTGAAAAGCGGAGCGCGCGCCTGTTGGGTGCCGCGTGGGGTCGTTGCTCCCCCACGGAGCGTCCTTCAGCCTGCCCCCTGGATGGGGACGACGTTTGTGGCGTCCACGGCGGGGCGGAGTCTGCGGGCGAGAGTAACCGCGTCGCCGGTGGCCCAGAAGTGGGTGAAGAAGAGGCGGGGCTCGTCGCGGAGTCCATGATTGTGGAGTTCAACGAGTTCGACTCCGGCGTGGCGCAGGGCTTTGAGAACATTCTGGACCTCTGAGGCGACCATTACGCAGTCGCCGCTGATCGCGGCCCGGCCGTGGCCCAGGGGCTGGAAGTTGATGTTGGTGGTCGATCCCAGTGCTGGCGGCAGGACCATGCCGCCTTCGGTGACCGTCTCACGGCGGGCGAAGAAGTTGCGGTAGACACCGTCATAGACGCTGCCTTTGACACCCAGCGCGGTGTCGATCCCGGAGGTGTCCAGATCCAATGGACGCTGGCGAGCCGGGGGGCGTGCGGGAGGAGTACCGGTGCGGTCGAACGCCGTACGCAGCCCACGGGCGATGGCGACCGGGTCGTCGCCGTGCGCATGGACGTGGATCCCCCAGACGGCGGGGGTCTGTGAAGGCAAATGCTTGTGAATCGCGGTCTGCTCGATCCCGTGTTCCTGCAGCACGTCGATGAACTGCTGAAGCTCCTGCTCGGTGACGACCACATCACCCATGAGGAGCGAACCGCCATCCGAGTAGCGGACGAAGCCGATATGCGAGCTGAGAGCGAGCGCAGGCCTCACGGTGACACCACGCGAGACCACGGTCAGGTCACTCCGCGGGAGAGGTGTGTAGTAGGCCACATTATGTTTCAGCTGCCCCCCGCGGCCCAGCGCCCCGGCCACGCCCGTCCAGTCACTCAGACCAGTCCGCACCGGTCTGATCATTTCGTCTTTGGCTTGCTCAGCTCGCCCCTCTTCGGTGGGCGCGCCGCACGCGGATAGCAGTGTCCCGGCGAGCACGGACAGACCGGTCATGGACAGCACACGTCGGCGGATAGGAGCCTGCCATCGGTTCTCAACAGTCATGTTTGCCTCCTGAGCAGATGGAAGCATGGCGGCCCCGTGCAGGCGCGCCCATTGGCCACTGCTTCGGGGCCACATGGTCTAACGAGCAGCGGACGAAGCCCTCCCATCTACGAGCGCCGGATGGAATCAACGCTTGTGTGACGCCACCAACCTCGTCATCCGGGGCGAGGGATACGCCACCCAAAACGACGCTGTCCGGAAGGGCGAACGGTGGCGGGACGTTATTAGTCGTGCCTTCGCCCGGGTCCACCTCGCCGCCGACTTGGGGATCGACAGCCCGTCAACGCCCTGACCAAAGCTGGTAAGGCGTGGCTCGCCGAGCGCGTGGGACACCCTGTGTTGGGACACCTGCCCGGTGTCACAGTCTTCGAAGATCAGCCGGGCCTTCGCTTCGTCGCCGCACCAAGCCTCGCGGGGTGTAAGCGTCCGTCCGAGGAGCGGAACCGCCTGGTGCTCACGCAGGCCGCGCAGCTCCATGACCCGCTGGATGGTCCTGAGCGGCTGGCCTTCGACCTGTACAGCGGTTCCTTCTTCCAACCATCGGCGGACTCAAGGCTTCTGATGCTGACTATGGCGATTGAGACCTTGCTAGACCTCCAACCCCGCTCGGATGCCGCCAAGGCGCACGTGACCGCCATGATCGAGGCCACCGAAGCCAACGCTGACCTCACCCACTCTGAGCGAGAGTTACTACGAGGAAGTCTCAAATGGCTGCGGGATGAGTCGATCGGGCAAGCCGGGCGGCGACTGGCCCGGACCCTGGAGCCCCGCACGTACTCGGGCAACGCCCCGGGCCGCCTTCTTCACCCGCTGTTACGAGATGCGCAGCGCGCTCACGCACGGGTACGTGCCGCGCCCTAACCGTCATGAAGTAGCAGGTCTCGCCGCAAGCCTCGAGTTGTTCGTCGGCGACCTCCTGGCCGGACGCCTTCTTACCGAAGTCCCTGACTGACACTGGGCGAGGTCGACGTCTCCCGGCCACGGCGTTGCCCTGGCGGGGAGAAGGCGGAGAGGTGCGCGCCACGCACTGCGAGACCGTCTATGAGATCCCGGTCAACCGGTAGCCCTGTCTAGGGTTCTCCGGGCGGCCGACGATGCTCCGCCCTGTTCCGACTGCAACCAGCCCTTGAGGTCGGGCGGCCTGGTGCTCGCCGGGCGGGACGACGACGGCCGACGGACTTGCCGAGTGTTGTGGCGGTGCGCGGACCGGCACACGTGGTGGTAGTGGGCGGACCGACCGGACGATCCGTTGGAGGTCTGCCCAGTTCCAGAGATGTTTCGCTGACATCCAACTCTGACATCAACTGGGCCGGACGACGCAATACAACAGCACCCCCGGGCGACCGTCGGACCAGTCGTCGACGGCGCCAGGGGCGGGCGTAGATCGAACTCCTAAAGCGGGTGTCGCAGGTTCGAATCCTGCCAGGGCACCAGGCAGAAGATCCCGGACCGATCACGGTCCGGGGCCTTTGACATCCAGTTCTGACACTCGAACTTGATCAACGATCGCTGCTCGCAGGTGGAGACGGCCCGCCACAGAAAGCAGGACTGCCCTCAGCTGCGCAAGGTGGCACGCAGGCGCAAGCCGACAGTTGCGAGACCTCCGAAGGTGGTGACCTGGAAGCTGGGTTCCAGTCCGGACGGCTCGCTCAAGTGGTAGCGGCGGGCGGTCTGCGCGGTCAGGAGCGTCAGCATCGCCATGGCCAGAGAGGCTCCCTCGCAGCCATGCGGCCCGGTACCGAAGGAGAGGAAGACCCCGGGTTTCGCCAGCGAGCCCGAATCGTCGAGCCAGCGCTCGGGCTGGAATTGGTCCGGCTCGGAGTGTTCTCGTGCGTCGCGGTGGGCGGTGTAGGGACAGACGAGAACGGTGGAACCGGCGTCGATGGTGTAGCCGGCGAGCTGAGTCTGTCGCGTGGCGCGCCGGGTCAGTAGCCAGCTCGGGGGGTGTAGTCGGAGCACCTCGCGTACCAGTGCCTGGGTGTATCGCAGGCTGTCGAGGTGGGCGCTGGTCGTCGCGGCCGGGTCCGCGGGCAGCAAGGCGGCTTCGGCAGCGACGCGGTCCGCTGCCTGGGGGTGCCGGGCCAGGTAGAGCAGGATCCATCCGGCTGCCCGGCAAGGGGTCTCGAAGGTGGCGACGGTGATTCCGGGGAGAGTGTCGAGGATGGCCTCTTCTGGCAGTAGGCCGTAGCGGGAGGAGGGCCGGAGCATCTGTCCCAGCAGGTCGTCACCAAGCTGGCCCGATGAACGGCGTCGGCGGACGATGGGCCGCAAAGCGTTGGTGAAGGCGACTTGCTGCCGTGTGCGGAACCGTCGTGCCGGTGTGGGGATCCAGCGCGGCCAGACCCAGCGTGAGGGGCGTACGAGCGCCTCCCGGGCCAGGAAGAGCTGTGCGGCAATGGGCAGCAGGGTGGGAGCGTCTTCGGAGAAGAGGTAGTGCACACCGATCTCTGCCAGGGCGTGCCGGACCGGAGGCAGAATCTCGACGTCCTGGCGCGTGGGCCACTGGTCAGCGAATCGAGCGGCCCTGGGCGCGATCTCACCGACCCGGGCTGCAACCGCCTGCGCACGTAGTCCGCGCATTCGGGCGGCGTGAGCGTAGGCGCGCTCGTCAAGTGTCGGTGCTCCGCTCGACCGCTTCAACGGCGGGAAGAGAGGTGAGGGTACCTTGAGGAAGTCCTGCGCACGGTGCAGGACTTCCTCACACGGCCCTGCCGTAGCGGCTACGTAGACACCCGGCTCGAGCTGCCAGACGTCCCCGCACTCGTCAACACCACGGCGCGCTAGTGCCAGCCGGTCGCGGCTCCAGACCGCGAAGCCGCCTTCGGGCAACCGCGGCGGCTCGTTCATACGACCCATGAGATCGTCCCCTGGCTCTCGTACCTGTCCAGGCCGATATCGTCGGAAGCGTGGCTGGGAGCCGGCCAGCGGGTGCCCGAGGGCGCCCGCCGGCAGTGCGGTCAGGCCGAGTCGTCGCCAGCGTACGCGCTCCAATCGTATTCACCGTACGCACCGTAGTGGCGGGTGAAGGACAGTTTGCCGAGCAGCTTGGCGATCATGATGCACTCCTCTCGCCTGTCTGAGTGCTCCTAGCTGAGGGTTCACTAAAGAAGCCCCTATCAGCATTAGATGCCACATTGCGCCACATTGTCATGTTTGGCATGCTCAGACTTTCCGCGCCGCGCATGGATATAAGGCGCGTACTTGCGGGCCGAACCCGCAGCCAACCAACGTCGCCCCGGTACTGGACGTCAGTGCCGCCCCCGGTCGCGACGTGTGACAACGCCGGTTTCCGCAAGAAGCGCTTGCTCCGGCTGACATCCACGGGTGACCTCAACAGCCGTCGCGCGGAGCACATCTGTCCAACGGGAGCACCCTGCAGCGCGAGGCAGGAACGTCAGCCTTACCACCGCGCCCACGAGTTCGGTCACCACGCACAGCGTGATCTCACGCTCGACGCTCAGGCCGACGGCCTTCGGCTGCGGCGCTCACCGCCGAACGCCTCCCCGGAGAGGTACGCGAGTGCACAACGCGTGCACACTCGCGCGGGAACGCCCGGGAACTCGCAGGTCGAAGCGGGCACTGCCTGGACACGGTAAAGGGCCCCGACCAGACCATAAGCCCATGTCAAAGCCTAGATGGCAGACGAGTCGGGCTATACGCCGGGAACAGTCACGAGATTTGAGAAGATGGCCTGCTGCGCAGACCATCGGTCACCGAGAGCCAGTGTTCAAGACCGTCGACGAGGCACGGTGCTCCTCGCAGACAGCCCACCAGCTCTCACCGCCCTTGTCCTTAACCCGCACGCTCCAGCGCGCTTCACGTGGGCACGGAGAACCCCACGCACACCGCTGCATGCGGGACCGGGTGCCGGCAGCATGCAGCTCCGGGCTCCCGTCGATCGGCCCCTCAACAAGTTCCACGACACCAGTGCCAAACCGCTCGTGGCCGGCCGCGCCGCCTCAGACAGCATGTCGAAGACGCGTCGACGGCGGTGTGAGAGGAACGTGCCATGCCGAAAGAGAACCAGGCCAGAGACCTGCAACCGGTCTAGGAGCAGTGCGCCTTCTAGTGCCGCATCAGGCAACGTTCGCCCTGTTGACGACCTCGCGGGGACGTTCGTCGGCAGCGTGTTTGTTCCGCCAGATGATGTAGCGGCGGATCATGCTTCCCTGCTCCTTGTGGCTGGTGTGGTCGGTGCCGTCGAGGGCGACGTAGCGCAGGGCGGTGAACTGGGCCTCGATGCGGTTGAGCCAGGAGCTGTTGGTCGGTGTGTAGGCGAGCTCGAGGTTGTTGGCTGTGGC